>DAITAE010000835.1:0-1660 GCA_036824445.1 Streptosporangiaceae bacterium
CGGGGATGGAGATCTCGGGGCTGGAGGATGAGTACCGGCTGGCGGCGGGCAAGCCCATGCTGCTGTATGTGAAGCGCCCAGCCCCGGATCAGGAGCCGCGGCTGACGGCGATGATCGAGGGCATCCGCGCGGCCGGGGCGGTGTCGTACCGGGCCTTCGCCACGCCACGGGAGCTGGAACGGCTCTTGGCCGACGACCTTGCTGTGTTGCTGAGCGAGACCTTTGCGGGCGAGCGCGGGGGGGCGGAGCTGCCGGCCGGGACGGTCACGTTCTTGCTGACCGACATCGAGGGCTCGACGCGGCTGTGGGAGACGGTGCCGGAGGCGATGGAAGCAGCTCTGGAGCGGCACAACCGGATTGTCATCGAGGTGATCGATGGGCATGGCGGGGTGGTGGTCACCTCCCGCGGAGAGGGTGATAGTTTTTTCGCCGCCTTTGCCAGCGCGGTGGCCGCGGTGGAGGCGGCCGGGGCCTGCCAGTTGCGGCTCGGGAGCGAGCCATGGCCGACGGGTGCGGCGCTGCGGGTGCGGATGGGGCTGCACTCTGGCGAGGCGCATGTGCAGGAAGGCGACTATGTCGACCACGCGCCGATCAACCGGTGTGCCCGGGTGAAGGCGGCCGCGCACGGCGGGCAGGTGCTGGTCACTAAGACCACCCGCGATCTGGTGGCAGGGCGTCTGGGCAGCGGCTTTGGCCTGAAGCGGCTGGGGGAGTTCCGGCTGCGCGATCTGGCCGAGCCGGAGCTTATCTACCAGCTGACCCATGCCGACCTTCCCCCCGACTTCCCGCCGATCCACACCCTTGCCGAGCGGGGTCCGCGCCCGCTGCCGGGGGGGACCACTTCGCTGGTCGGGCGGGAGCAGGCCATTGGTGAACTGGCCGGCCTCCTTGGCCAACCGGGGGTGCGGCTGGTGACGCTGACCGGGCCGGGCGGGGTCGGCAAGACCCGGCTGGCGCTGGCCGTAGGTGAACGGATTGGTGGCCACTTCGGTTCCGGCGCGGTGTTCGTCCCGTTGGCCGGGGTCACCCAGCCGGAGCTGGTCGTGGGCGGCATCGGCCGGGCGGTGGGTGCCGACCTGGCCGGGACGGGCGCGCCGCTGCAGGCCCTGGCCGAGCAGCTGGGCGACGGCGCCTGGCTGCTCATCCTTGACAACCTGGAGCAGGTCACCGGCGCCGCTCGCGACCTGGACGAACTGCTGGCCGACTGCCCCGGCGTCGTCATCTTGGCCACGAGCCGCACGGTGCTGGGGCTGCGGGCCGAGCGGGAGTACCCGGTCCCGCCGCTGTCGCTTCCGGCCGGCCCCACCGCGATGCCGCTGCCGGAGCTGACGGCATCGCCGGCGGTGGCGCTGTTTGTGGACCGCGCCCGCGCGGTCCGGCCCGACTTCGCCCTCACCGAAGCCAACGCGGCGGCGGTGGTGGCGATCTGCCGCCGCCTGGACGGCCTGCCGCTGGCCATCGAGCTGGCGGCCGCGCGCACCCGGCTGCTGGACCCCGGTGCGCTGCTTGACCGGCTGTCCAAATCGCTGGACGCGCTGGGGACGGGCGCCGTGGATCTGCCCGAGCGGCAGCGGACCCTGCGGGCCACGGTGGAGTGGAGTGTGGGCCTGCTGGATGACGGCGAGCGGTCTCTGCTGGAGACCGTGGCCGTCTTCACCGG
>DAITAE010000836.1:0-1654 GCA_036824445.1 Streptosporangiaceae bacterium
ACGGTGGCGACCAGGCTCGGCGTCGCCGCGCCGGGAGCCTACGACCTGAACGCTGCCTGCGCCGGGTTCTGCTACGCGCTCGCCACCGCCAGCGACGCGGTCCGGGCCGGGACGTCGCGGTACGCGCTGGTGATTGGCGCCGAGAAGCTCTCCCAGTGGGTGGACTGGACAGACCGCTCCACCTGCATCATCTTCGCCGACGGCGCGGGTGCGGCGGTGGTCGGGCCGGTCACCGACCCGCAGGCCGGGCCCGGGATCGGGCCGGTGGTGTGGGGCAGCGACGGCGGCATGGCCGACAAGATCTTCATCAAGGACCGGAACTCGTTCATCGTGCAGGAAGGGCAGGCGGTGTTCCGCTGGGCCACCACGGCGCTGCACCCGGTCGCCAAAAAGGCGTGCGAGCTGGCCGGCGTCGATCCCAGCGAGCTGGCCGCCTTCGTCCCGCACCAGGCGAACCTGCGGATCGTCGAGGCCATCGCCCGCAAGCTCGGTGCACCCCAGGCACGGGTCGCCGACGACATCGTGCACGCCGGCAACACCTCGTCCGCGTCGATCCCGCTGGCCCTGTCCCGGATGACGGAGCGCGGCGAGATCGGCTCCGGCGAAGCCGTTCTGCTGCTGGGTTTCGGGGCGGGCATCAGCTACGCCGCGCAAGTGATCACGGTTCCCTGACCGGGGCCTGGCGCAGGGCCCTCCCCGGCGCCACCAACGAGAAGAAGGAGAAGACAGGCAGATGACCATGACCCAAGAAGAAATCCTGACCGGTCTCGGCGAGATCATCGACGAGGTCGCCGGCGTCCCCGCCGACCAGGTCACCCCGGACAAGAGCTTCGTCGACGACCTGGACATCGACTCGCTGTCCATGGTCGAGATCGCGGTGGCCGCCCAGGACAAGTTCGGGGTGGAGATCCCCGACGACCAGCTGAAGAACCTCAAGACGGTCCAGGACGTCATCGACTACGTGCGCGGCGCGGGCGTATCGGCCTGACCGGGCGGGCCAGAGGTTGCCGCCAACCGAACTCAAGGAGCGATTCACAGTGCGTGCAGACCAACCACGCGTCGTCGTGACCGGTCTGGGCGCGACCTCGCCGGTGGGCGGTGATGTCGCCTCGACGTGGGCATCGCTGCTGGCCGGACGCAGCGGAGCGCGCAGGCTTGCGGAGGATTGGGCACCGGACCTCCCGGTGCAGATCGCCGCCACCGCGGCGGTCGAGCCGACCACGGTACTCGACCGCGTGCAGGCGCGCCGCCTGGACCGGTGCGAGCAGTTCGCGATCGTCGCCGCCCGCGAGGCATGGGCCGACGCCGGCAAGCCCGAGGTGGAGCCCGAGCGGCTCGGGGTGGTGGTGTCCAGCGGTATCGGCGGGGTGGCCTCCACCCTGGCCGGCTACGACACCATGAAGGAGAAGGGCTGGCAGCGCTTGTCCCCGTTCACGGTGCCGATGCTCATGCCGAACGGCTCTGCCGGGTGGCTCGGCATCGAACTGAACGCCCGGGCGGGGGTGCACACGACCGTCAGCGCCTGCGCGTCCGGCGCGGAGGCCATCGGCTACGCCCTCGAGATGATCAGGTCCGGCCGGGCCGACGTCGTCCTGGCCGGCGGCACCGAGGCGGCCATCCTTCCGCTGAACATCGCGGCGTTCGCGGCGATGCG
>DAITAE010000837.1:0-1654 GCA_036824445.1 Streptosporangiaceae bacterium
CCTTGGGTTCTACCGGTCGATGCAACACCGACGATGGTGTGGTCTCGACCGGGAGGTGGGCGGATGGCGCAGCGGGGACGGCCGGGGTTGAGCCCCGAGCAGAAGCGAGAGCTGTGGTCGCGGTGGAAGGCCGGGGAGTCGCTCAGCGAGATCGGCCGGGCGCTCGGCAAGCAGCCGGGCTCAATCCACGGCGTCGTCGCCTCCAACGGCGGGTACGTGCCAGCCGTGCGCCGGCGCTCACCACGCGTGCTTACGATCAGCGAACGAGAGGAGATCTCCCGCGGGTTGGCCGAGGGCGCCTCGCTTCGCAGGATCGCCGGGCGGCTCCACCGGGCGCCGTCGAGCATCAGCCGTGAGGTCGCCCGCCACGGCGGCCGCCACCGGTATCGGGCGGCCCGGGCGGAGGAGCGAGCGTGGGACCGGGCCCGCCGTCCCAAGCCCTGCAAGCTCGCCGCGGTGCCACGGCTCCGCGAGCTGGTCGCCGGCAAGCTCGCCGAGGAGTGGTCGCCCGAGCAGATCTCGGGATGGCTTGCCCGGACCTTCCTGGCGAGCAGGATCTTCAGGTGTCGACCGAGACGATCTACCGCAGCCTATTCGTCCAGGCCCGTGGCGTCCTCCGCAAGGAGCTCACCGCCCACCTGCGGACCCGGCGGACCATGCGGCGCTCGCGCCAGGCGACCAGGAGCGGACAGGGCCGCGGTGGCATCGTCGACGCCGTGTCCATCCGGGAGCGCCCGGCCGAGGCCTCCGACCGCGCGGTCCCCGGCCACTGGGAGGGGGACCTGCTCGCCGGGGCGGCCAACACCCACATCGTCACCCTCGTCGAGCGCCAGAGCCGCTATGTGCTGCTCGTCAAGGTCGACGGCAAGGACACCACGACGGTGGTGGACGCCCTGACGGCGCAGGTGCGGACCCTGCCCGCGAAGCTCCAGGCGAGCCTCACCTGGGACCGCGGCATGGAGCTCGCCGACCACCGCCGCTTCACCGTGGCCACCGACGTCGCCGTGTACTTCTGTGACCCTCGGAGCCCATGGCAGCGCGGCACCAACGAGAACACTGTGAGTGTATGAGGTGCCCCGTCCGGGCTGACCGGACAGGCTGGTGCCGGCAGTGAGAGGCGACCCTCGAGAATACTGGCCGCCTGCAGGCGTGCCTTGCGTTGGACATGTCCCTCGATCTGCCGGCACCGGCCTGGCCCACTCGTCTCTGGCTTGATCAGGAGCTTGTCCGCCCCTCGCGGGGCGTGACCCCTCACAGTGCTGCCGCGACCAGTGACCGTCATCCAGGCCGGCGCCGACCACGACCGCCCGGATGAAAGGACAGCCACAGTGGCCATGCTGACAGAGGACTACGAGTACGTCATCGGAGGCGATCCTGACCGGGATACCATCGACCTGGCGGTGCTGGACACCGCCACCGGCAGGACACGGGCTCACCTGGCCGCGCCAGCGGACGGCGCCGGCTACGGCCAGATGCTGGAATGGGCCAGCCAGCAAGCGTCCGGCCGCCGGGTCTGGGCGCTGGAAGGGACCGGCAGCTTCGCCGCCGGGCTGGCCGACGCGCTGGCCGAGGCCGGCGAGGACGTCGTCGAGGTCGGCGCCCTCAAGCGCCGCCGGGGGGCTAAGAACGACCAGCTCGACGCGGTGCGCGCTGC
>DAITAE010000838.1:0-1652 GCA_036824445.1 Streptosporangiaceae bacterium
GAGGAAGAGCGTCCAAACGGTCCATAACACCGATGGCACGTCAATAGTTCCCGGCAATGACGTTCTGCAGTCGCTGCCCGCTGGTGAACCGCCCGGCCTGAGCCCGGACGAACGCGACCACCTGCACCGTCGCACCCGGCAGGTCATCCAGGGCCGCCGCGATCTCCGGCACCGGCACCCAGAAAAGCACCCTTCACCTCGCCGTCTGGACCGCTGCGCGACCCGTGATCAGCCGCTGCCGGGCCCGTGGTCAGCGCCGCACCGGCACGTGATCAGCCGCCGCGACCCGTGATCGGCCCCGGCCGGCCCGTGATCAGCCCCGGCCGGCCCGTGATCAGCCCCGGCCGGCCCGTGATCAGCCGCCGCCGGCACGGTCTAGCCCTGACCGAGACGCTGGAGGATCAGCTCACGGGCGCGGGCCGCGTCGGCCTGGCCGCGGGTGGCCTTCATGACGGCGCCGACCAATGCCCCGGCGGCGGCGACCTTGCCGTCACGCACCTTCTGCGCCACCTCCGGGTTGGCGGCGATCGCCTCGTCGACCGCCGCCAGGAGCGCGCCCTCGTCGCTGACGACCGCCAGGCCCCGGGCGGCCACCACCTCGTCCGGCGTCCCTTCGCCGGCCAGCACGCCCTCGATGACCTGCCGGGCGAGCTTGTCGTTGAGCTCTCCGGAGGCCACCAGGGCCGCCACCCTGGCCACGTCTGCGGGTGTGATCGGCAGGTCGGCGAGGTCGGTGCCGGACTCGTTGGCCCGCCGCACCAGCTCGTTCAGCCACCATTTGCGGGCATCGGCGGGCGTGGCGCCCGCCTCCACGGTCCGCGCGACCAGGTCCACCGCTCCGGCGTGCTGCAGCGCAGCGAAGTCCAGGTCGGACAGCCCCCACTCGGCCTTCAGCCGCGCCCGCCGGGCGGAGGGCAGTTCGGGCAGGGCCGCCCGGATCTCCTCCACCCAATTCCGCGACGGGGCGACCGGCACCAGGTCCGGCTCCGGGAAGTAGCGGTAGTCCTGCGCCTCCTCTTTGCTGCGGCCCGCCGTGGTCACGCCGGTGTCTTCGTGGAAGTGCCGCGTCTCCAGGGCGACCGGCGTGCCCGCGTCCAGCAGGGCTGCCTGCCGCTCGATCTCGAACCGGACCGCCCGCTCGACCGAGCGCAGCGAGTTCACGTTCTTCGTCTCGGTCCTGGTCCCCCACCGCCCCGAGCCCGTGGGCGAGAGTGAGGTGTTGACGTCGCAGCGCAGCGACCCCTCCTCCATCCGGACGTCCGACACGTCCAGCGCCCGCATCAGGTCGCGCAGCTCGGTCACGTAGGTACGCGCGGCGGTCGGCGCCAGCGCGCCCGTGCCCTCGACCGGCTTGGTCACGATCTCCACCAGCGGGATCCCGGCCCGGTTGTAGTCCACCAGCGAGTAGTCCGCTCCGTGGATGCGGCCGGTGGCCCCGCCGATGTGCAGCGACTTGCCGGTGTCCTCCTCCAGGTGGACCCGCTCGATGCCGACCCGCACCTGGCGCGCGCCGTCTGTGTCCGGGTCGTTGACCGAGATGTCGAGCCAGCCGTCGGTGCACAGCGGCTCGTCGTACTGCGAGATCTGGAAGTTCTTTGGCATGTCCGGGTAGAAGTAGTTCTTCCGGGCGAACCGGCACCAGTCCGCGATCG
>DAITAE010000011.1:0-15871 GCA_036824445.1 Streptosporangiaceae bacterium
GTTTTCGGATAGCCGGCGATGCCGGCCTCGGCAAGCAGGCGCCGCAGCTCGTGGGCTGCCTGACGGATGTGAGTGAAGTCCACCCCGGGTGTCGGGTCGAGGTCGAGGCGCAGCTCGTCGGCATGGCCGGGGTCGCCGGCCAGGTACGGCCAGACGTGGAAGCCCAGGCAGCCGAGGTTCACCGCCCACAGCACGTGGTCGATGTCGGCCGCGACCAGCGCCTGTGAGGTGGTGCCGTTCGGTGTCGCCACCGTGGTGGTCTGCAGCCAGCCGGGAATGTTCTTGGGCACCCGTTTCTGGAAGAAGGAGGGGCCGGTTGCGCCCTCGGGGAACCGCTGGAGCAGCACCGGCCGGGCGCCCATCGTCCGCATCAGCGGCTCCGCGACCTGCAGGTAGTAGTCGGCAAGATCGCCTTTGGTCTCACCCCGCTCGGTAAAAAGCACCTTGTCGGCATGGGTGATGAGGCCGCTGTCCATGGTGTCTCCCCTCTCGCCCGATGATAGGCAGCGGGGTGTTGTCACCTCCGTGCTGGTGTGGACAGGCGCCACATGCCTGCAGCAACGGCAGGGTGCCGGACACCGCCATGAGCTGACGGCTTCACGGCGGCGGTGTGCCCGTGACTCGGCCGATGGCGTCGCTCGTCGCCAGGCCGAGCCGGCGCATCGCTTTGCGGTAGGCGACCGCCACCGCGTCGAACTTCAGGTGCAGCTCGGCGGCGAGGTCGAACGGCACCCGCTCGGGCCGCTGCGACTCCACGACCACCTGGTCCTGGCCGAAGATCGTGTCCTCGAACTCCTGCAGCACCCGCGCGGGCTGGTCGAGGTTGTAGTTGCGGCCGATGAGCACGTACCCGGCGCAGCTGTCCGCCGTGACCGGCTGGGAGGCGAAGAAGTACACCATCCCGCGCTCGCCGCCCCAGCCGAGGCGCAGCACGATGGTGTAGGGCAGGTGCAGCTCGTAGCGGCTGCGGCGTTCCGGCGGCCCCGCCTGCTCGTTGCCGAACACCGGGAAATCGTCGGAGTTGGGGGCCTCTGGCCGGACGATCGAATAGTGCAGAACGTTTCTCTCGGCGCGGACCTCGTGCCGGGGCACCACCGGCCGTTCGGGGTCGCCCAGCAGGCCCGGGTGTACCCACGGGAAGTGCCCGAAGTCGGTGAAGTTCTCGACCTGGCGGGCGGCGTCGCAACGCCAGCGGTACGGCCCGGCCGTCGCCACCGTCCACCCGCCGTCCTCCAGTTCGGGCACCTCGGGCAGGGGCCAGCGCGGTTCCGCCAGGGCCACCCAGATCAGCCCGTACCGTTCCTGGCAGCCGAACGCGCCGATCCGCGCCTTGGCTGGCACCCGCGACGGGTCTTCGAGCTGGGGAATGGCCACGCAGCGGCCATCGGCCCGGTAGCGCCAGCCGTGGTAGGGGCAGACAAGCTCGTCCCCGTTGATCCGGCCCAGCGAGAGCGCCGTCCCCCGGTGCACGCACAGGTCCGAGTTGGCGCGCGGCTCCCCGTCCGGGCCCCGCCACAGGACAAGCGGCTCGCCGAGCAGGTCGGTGTGAGCGGGCCGGTCGGCGAGGCTGCCGGCGAACGCCACCGGGTGCCAGCACGCACGCAGCGCGGCCACATCGGCGAACGCTCCCGGCGCCGTCATCGTGTGCTCCTGCCCATGCGAAGCCTCCTGTTGTCCCGCGCCTGGTACCAGGGTGGCCGCGAAACCGGCGCGGCCAGCGGCACTTTGTGGATAAGGACACTATGCGCCCGGTGTCATGGGCGCGGCCGAGCGGGCCGTGGACGTGTGCGGCCAGGCCGCTACCAGCGGTATTTCGGGGGAAGCAGGCCCGCCAACCGTGATCACGAGGCCGGGGCCGCGCAGCCGCCGCCCCGCTGCGGCCAGGGGTGTGACGTGATGCCACGACGATCGTCTGCCGGAAAGGGACCAAGGCCCCCTCCCCGCCGAGCCGCTGAGGTGGCATCAAAGAACCCATGTTCGTTGGCCATGAGATCCTGCTCGGTGCCTCCTACCCCGAGGCACGCGCGGGACTGGTGCGCTTGACCCATGGTGGCTGGCTCGGTGACGCCTCCGACGGGGCCTACGCCGAAGGACTGGCCGGTCTGGTAAGAGTGGGGCCGTTCGGTGACATGCCCGGTGCGTCCAAGCTGGTCAGGGTACTGCTGCTGGAACCGGTGGAGCGCGACGGCTGCCTGACGCTGAGCCTGCGCTGGGAGGCCACCGGAGCCATGGACCGCCTGTTCCCTGTGCTGGACGCGAACATCATCCTGATCCCGGCTGGCGAGAACCAGTGCCAGCTCGCGCTGGCCGGTGCGTACCGGCCGCCGTTCGCCGCTGCCGGCGAGAGACTGGACCGGGCCCTGCTTCACCGGGTGGCATCCGCCACCGCGCGGTCGCTGCTCAGGCGCATCGCGGAGACGATCGCGCCGGCGGGCGTGGCTGTCACCGAGCCCAGCCCGGCCACGCCGTCACCGCCGCTGGAGGCGGGGCTGGAGCCCCCGGCCTGAGACCTCAAACAGCATCCGGCCTGGCCTGCCGGTAGCGTGGGCAGGCGTGCGAGAGCCGGCTGAGGAGCTGGCCGGTCACCCGGACCGGCTGCGCTGGAACGCGCGGTACGCGGAAGGTTCCGGCGCCTTGTTCGTCCCGCATCCGCTCGCCGTCCTGGCGCTGTCGGTTCCGCCGCCGGACGGGCCGGTGGCGGACCTGGCCAGCGGGCCGTCGGGGGCGGCGCTGCTGGCCGCACGCGCCGGGCGCCGGGTCACGGCCGTGGACATCTCGGACGTCGCCCTGGGTCTGCTCGGCGCCGAGGCCGGGCGCCTGGGGCTTCGCGACCGGATCACGCTCGTGCAGGCCGACCTGCCGGAGTGGCGCCCGGCGGCAGCGCACTACGCGCTGGTGCTGTGCACCGGCTACTGGGACCGGGCGGCTTTCGCCACCGCGATGACCGCCGTGGCGCCGGGCGGCCTGCTCGGCTGGGAAGCGTTCACGGCCGCGGCGCGGCGCACCCGCCCCGGGCTCTGCCCGCAGTGGTGCCTGGGCGACGGCGAGCCCGCCTCGCTGCTGCATGCCGATTTCGAGGTCCTCGACACCCGCGACCTTCCCGACGGCGCGCGGGGCGCCAAGCGGTCGATGCTTGCCCGGCGCCGGTAAGCTGACCACCCGGCGGGCACTGTTCAGGCGGAGACGCGCGTGTCGTCGTATGGCGCCACCGGATGGCTGCGCCCGGGGGCCAGCCCGCCCCCGCGAGGGGGCGGCCCGGCACAATCGGGCGGGTGGCGGTCATGTGCCGGCGGGATTCTCAGGGCGGTTGGCAGAACTTCTGTGCCACCTATGAGCCTGCTTCCGCGACCGAAAGCCTCCTTGACCGACCGGGAAGCCTCCTTCACCGACCGGCGGGGTCCTCTTCTCCAGCCGGTAAGGCCTTCGTCCCGACCGGGCCAGGCGGCGGCCGGGCCGTTATGCCGCGCGCAGGCGGGCCACCCGCAGGCAGTGCCGGAACGCGAGCGCGAAGCTCACCGCCGTCGCTGCGGCCGCAATGCCCAGACTCAGCGGCTCGCCTACACCGACGCCGTGCTGCACCGTCTCGAGGTCGACCACCTGGGCGAGGAAGAACACCGCGGCGATTCCCGCGAGGGTGGCGCCCAGCAACTCCGCCGTGCCGGCCGGCAGCACGGTCATGGTCGCGCGGTCGCTCCAGCGGCGGCGCAGGAGCAGGTACGCGGTAAGCCCGAGCAGGCCGAGCAGGCCGCAGGCCGTGGCCTGGAGCAGATAGTCGAAGGCGTGGTCCGCGAGCATGGCGGTGACACAGGACCTGGTGCCAGGATTGCCCGCCAGCCAGCGGGCGCAGTCCGCCTGTGTGTAGGTGCCCGGCGGGAACGGAGTTGTCATGAACAGGTTGCCCTTCACCGCCTGGAGCAGCCGGCCCACCAGCCCGGCCCCGCCGATGGCGGCCAGCCCCGCCCCGCCCACCAGGGCGCAGGTGAGGGTGATGCGCCGCAGCAGGGCGCGTGACGGGCGGCCGGCGGCCGCCGGGCGTCCCGTCACCGCATGCACGGGGCCGATCCGCTCCAGCGCCCGCGCCTGCGCCGTATCTTCCGGCAGTCCGGCGGCGATGCCCTCGGCCACGGCGTCGCGCAGGTGTGCCTCGACCTCGGCCAAGGTGTGCCGCACCTGGCGAGGGCTGCCGCTGAGCGAGACCAGCAGCCGGTCCAGATAGTCCTCGATCAGGTCGCCGGAGGGGTCCGCTGTGCCGTTGGTCATGCCGTGCCTCCCGCCAGCTCGGTACCGGCTGTTAGCTCGGTCCCCGCCAGCCCTGTGCCGGCCGCCTGCCCGGCCCGGGCCGCCGTGCGGCCAGCCACCGCCGTCATCATGGCCGCGAGCGCCCGGATGACGGAAGCCCCGAGCACCCGGCTCATTGAGCCGCTGAACTCCCGCCACTGCGCTGCCTGGTCGGCGAGGGCCGCCTCACCCGCCAGCGTGAGGTGGTAGATGCGGCGCCGCCGGCCAGCCACGATGTCCCATCTGCTCGCGAGCAGGCCCGCGCTCTCCAGCCGGTGGAGCGCCGGGTACACGGTCCCCTCCGGCAGTTCGAAAGCCCCGTCGCTGTGCACCTTCAGCCGGGTGATGATCTCATAGCCGTGGCCGGGGCCCCGGCTGAGCACCGACAGCAGCAGCAGGTCGAGGTGGCCCTTGAGCTTCTCCGCTTGCATGCCTAGCAATACTAGGTATAGCGGGCTCTGCTGTCCACCCTGACGGACCCCGGCTTAGGCGGGCGGCGGGGCCGCCCCGTCTGTTCGCGGGCCGGGATCGCCGGGGGGCGCCGGCCGCTCGGAGCGGGCGCTCAGCGGCCCGTCCAGGCCGGGCAGCGTGATCACGAAACTGGTCCGGCCCGGCTGGCTGGTCACGCCGACGCTGCCCTCGTGCGCGGCGGTAACCGCGTCGACGATCGCCAGGCCCAGCCCGGTGCTGCCGGTGGCGTGCGACCGGGAGGAGTCGCCACGGACGAACCGCTCGAACAGGCCCGGCTGAAGGTCGGCGGGGATGCCCGGCCCGTCGTCGGTGACGCTCAGCACCACGCTGGACGCGTCCGGGCCCCGCTCGGCGAGCGCCACCGTCACCGTCGTCCCGGGCGGGGTGTGGCTGCCTGCGTTGCTCATCAGGTTGGCGAGCACCTGCCGCAGCCGGTACTCGTCGCCGCGTACCAGGACCGGCTCGTCGGGGAGTTCGAGCTGCCACTTATGATCGGGGGCGGCCGCCCGGGCGTCGCCGGCCGCATCGATCGCCAGCCGGGTCAGGTCGACGGGCTCACTCGCCAGCGGGCGGCCGGCGTCGAGCTGGGCGAGCAGCAGCAGCTCGTCCACCAGCAGGCTCATCCGTGCCGACTCAGATTCGACCCGGTCCAATGCGTGCGCGATGTCGCCGGGGACCGGGCCAGGATGACGGCGTGCCAGTTCCGCGTAGCCACGGATGGCCGCCAGCGGTGTCCGCAGCTCGTGACTGGCGTCGGCCGCGAACCCGCGCAGCCGCGCCTCGCTGGCGGCCCGCCGGGTCAGGGCCGACTCGACATGCCCGAGCATGCGGTTGAAGGCGGCGCCGACCTGGCCGACCTCGGTCCTGGGGTCGGCGCCGGGCACCCGTTCGGGCAGCTTGACTTCGCCGCTCGCTAGCGGGAGTTCAGTGACCCGGGTGGCAGTCGCAGCCACCCGGCGCAGCGGCCGCAGCGATAGCCGCACGAAGGCGGTCCCGATGATCCCGGTGAACAGCAGGGCGGCGGCGAAGATCGCGAGCTCGGCGAACTCGACCTTGCCCATGGTCGATTCCAGGGAGGCGAGTGGGAGGCCGGTGACGAGCACGTCCCCGTCGCGGCCGGGCGCCGCGGTCAGCCGGTAGTCCCCATGCAGGGAGGCGAGATCCAAGGTGTAGAAGCGGTGGTCCGGTGGCAGGCTGGCCAGCGCGGCTGTGTCGGCGGCGGACAGATGAGACTCGCCCAGGGCCACGCCCTGTGCGGTGACGACCCCGTTCTTGATCCGGGCGCCGAACGTGCCCGGCGACTGGCCGGGGATCCTGCTGCAGTCCTGAATCGCCGACGGGGCCCCGTGCGGGCCCGCGGGTGGGGGCCTGCCCTCCTCTTGTGCCTGCTCAATGTCGTCATTCGTCTCCATGCACTGGGCATACCGTCCGCCCGCGGCCGCAAGCTGGCCGTCCATCTGGTTGACGAGCGTGCTTTGCGTCACCAGGTAGGTGACGATCCCCACCACGGCGCACGCCACTGCGAGCAGCGCGACCAGGCCGGCGATGAGCCGGCCCCGCAGGGTGCGCCCGGCCAGCCACCGGATCAGGCCGGATACCCGTGTCCCGCCAGGGCTGCCGTCGTGCTGGCTCATCAGCTGGCCGGCTTGAGCACGTATCCGACGCCGCGGACGGTATGGATCAAGGGCTCCCGGCCGGCGTCGATCTTCTTCCGCAGGTAGCTGATGTAGAGCTCGACCACGTGAGCCTGCCCGCCGAAGTCATAGTTCCAGACCCGGTCGAGGATCTGGGCCTTGGACAGCACCCGGCGCGGGTTGCGCATGAGGAAGCGCAGCAGCTCGAACTCGGTCGCGGTCAGCTCGATCGGCTCCCCGCCGCGCCGGACCTCGCGGGCATCCTCGTCCATCGTCAGATCGCCGACGACGAGCTCGGTGTCGCTGCGGGAACGCGCGATCCCCGCCCGGCGCAGCAGCCCGCGCAGCCGCGCCAGCACTTCTTCCAGGCTGAACGGCTTCGTCACGTAGTCGTCCCCGCCCGCGGTGATACCGGCCACCCGATCCTCAACCGCATCACGCGCGGTCAGGAACAGCACGTACACGTGCGGGATCTCGGCCCGCACGCGGCGCAGGACCTCCAGGCCGTCGAAGTCGGGAAGCATGATATCCAGCACGACCGCGTCGGGCCGGAAGTCACGTGCCGCCCGCACAGCGCTCGCGCCGTCGCCGGCGGTGCGGATCTCCCATCCCTCGTAACGCAGCACACTGGCGAGAAGCTCGGCCAGGCTCGGCTCGTCGTCCACCACCAGCACCCGGATCGGGGTGCCGTCGGGGCGCTGGAGCTGGGGTGGCCGCGTCACGGCCGCGGCTGCCGGGGTCACGGGCTGCTCGGCCTGCATGTTGTTCACCACCGATCCAGCATCGCCGGAGTACCTCTACGGGAAGTATGCCTTTCCTCTGTGCCCGCTCTGTGGAGCGCAGAGGCGTTGTCAGGGCACATCGGCCAGGGTCAGCGCCAGGGCAGGGCAGTCGGTAACCGCCCGCCGGGCATGCCGTTCGAGCCTGTGGGGGACCGGCTCACCGGACAGGATCGGGTAGCCCCACTCGTCGAGCGTGATGAGCTCGGGCAGGAGTTCCGCGCACAGCCCGTGGCCGGCACATGCGATCGGGTTGACTCGCAGCTGCTTTCCCATGGTCAGCTCCAGTCCGCGTCGTCGAGGGGGGTTTCCGCCGGCAGGGGCAGAAACGGCCGGCCGCTGGTGCCGGTGCAGTGCCCCCGCGCGTGATGGCCCATCTCGTCCGCGAACACCCACAGGGCGCTGCGGACCAGGCGGACCGTCCCGTCCGGGTGATGGCAGGCGCCGCGCCCGACAACGAGGCCCGACCAGCGTTCGAGGTCGGCCCGGGCCCGCGGGTCGGGCCCGGGGCGCGCCAGCTCCTCCAGGGCGCCGGCCATGCGTGGCAGGCCGTTGAAGCACGGCCCGCACTGGCCGGCCGACTCCAGCGCCAGATACCGGACCACCCGGGCGGTCTCGGCAATGCCGCACCGGTCCCCGGGCAGGGCCGCCAGCACACCGGCCCCGACGGCCGCCCCAAGCGGGCGAAGCGCCGCGTTGGTGAGGGGCAGCCGCTCCGCATGCGCAGCCGGCAGCCACGCGCCGTGATAGCCGCCGACCAGCACGGCCTGCGCCGGAAGCCGGAGAAGGCCGGCGATCGGGGTTCCCGGCGCCGTCTCCACCACGCCCATCTGGCCGTCGGCCTGATACAGCGTGGCCAGCATGCTCCCGGGCTCGTCCGGGGTGCCGGCCGAGCGGAACCACGCAGCGCCATAGCGGGCTATGAGGGCCAGGTGCGCCAGCGTCTCGACGTTCTGGACCAGCGTGCGCCGGCCCGCCACCCCGCGCTGTGAGGGCCGGGGTGGCTTGAAGCGCGGCAGCGCCGGACCGCCGGATGCCCTGCTCGCCAGCGCCGACTCTTCCCCGGCAAGGAAGCGCGGCGGCGCCTCGATCAGCTCCACCTGGGCGGCGTCCACGCCGGCCGCGGCCCGTTCCGCGATCGCCGCCTCGAGGCTGCCGTACAGCCGCAGGTTGCGGTGGACGTACAGGCCGACCGTCACTGAGCCAACCGCCTCGGCCGCGAGTTGCAGCCCGTCGAGGACCAGGTGCGGGGAGAACCACAGCAAGGACTTGTCCTTGCTGCTCGCGGGCTCACCCTCGGCTCCGTTGCCAACCACCACCGGCGCAGGCCCGCGACCGGTGGCCATCGCGGCTAGCTTGCGATAGGTGGGAAAGGCGGCGCCGCCCCGGCCGGTCAGGCCAGCCGCCTCCACTTCGCCGATGAGCCTGCGCGGCGCGCCCCGGTAGGGTGGCGCACCGAAGCGCTCCAGGTGTGCAGCAAGATCGACCGGGGCCGACCCAGGTGCCGGCATCAGCCTGGGCAGGACACCGGGATGGCTGTCACGCCAGCGGTTCGTCATGGGCAGCGGGGCATCCTCGTCTGCCTGCCGGCCCTGGCCAGGCGGGGGCAGCGTGGCGTTCTGCGTCATCGGGCTCCGCCGTTACCGACGCGGACCTGGTGAGCCATCCTGCCGGAGCCGGGTGGGGCCGCCTGGCCGGGATCGTCTCGCCTGGTGGGCCGGGCGGACCGCCGGACGCTCGCCAGCGCGGCGGCGGCCCGCTCGGCCCGCGGCACCTCCCTGGCCGTGCCCGCCAGCCGCCAGAGGCTCACGGCGCCGACGGCCAGTGTGCAGCCGATCGTCAGCAGCCACAGCCCGCCGCTGCGCATGTCGGGGCTGGACCCGTAGCCGTGCACAAGCGCCACCGGCCAGGCGGCGTACGCCAGCCAGTGGATGCCCCGCCAGGCCCGCCGGGAGATGTGTGCCCGCGCCAGGCTCGTGAGGATGAGCGCGGCGATCAGGTCGAGCGCCACGGCGCCCAGCCCGAGCCAGAACGGCTCGTAGGGCGAGATGAACGGAATTACCACCGCTGCCAGCCCGATGCTCACAAAGGGGTCGATGATCGCGGTTGTCACGTGCACGGCAATGAACAGGACCGACAGCAGGGACAGGCTCCGGTGCAGTCCGGTGACGGCGAAGGACGGCAGCCCCGGCAGCCGGCCCTGCCGGTTGACGAGGATGCCCAGCATCACCACCACGGACAGCAGCAGCAGGCTGACTAGCCCGGTGGCGCGGCTGGCATACCAGAGCGCGGTGCTCGAGGTGATCGCGGTCATCGCGTGCTCCACGGTTGATCCGATGTCGCCTGCGAGCCTGGCCGGCCCAGCACAACGGTTCCTCTCATGCGTCTCTCAATTGCCTCTGAACGGTTCGGTTGGCCGCGGGACGGCTGGCCCTGGCAGGATGCGCCAGATAACCGTCCCCGCCGAATAGCCGTCACCGCCGGAGGCCGCATGTCTGCCCCGCTTGCACGCGTGCGCAGCCACGTGGGCGGGGTGCTCGTGGACACCGGCCCGCTGCGGCGGCACCCCGGGTTCCGGCGGCTGTGGACCGGTCAGGTGGTCGCCGCCGTGGGCAGCCAGCTGACCGTGGTGGCGGTCGGCTACCAGACCTACCGGCTGACCGGCTCGACCGCCATGGTGGGACTGGTGAGCCTCGGGCAGCTGGTGCCGCTGCTGGCCGGATCGGTGCTCGGCGGCCCGGCAGTGGACGCCTGGGACCGGCGCAAAGTCATGCTCGTCACCCAGGTGCTGCTGGCGGCCGGCTGCGCCGGGCTGGCCATCAACGCAATGCTCGGGCATCCCCTGCTCTGGCCGATGTTCGTCTGCACGGCCGAGGCCGCCGCCTTCCAGAGCGTGGACTGGGCGGCCCGGCGCGCGTCGCTGCGGCGGCTGGTGCCCCCGGCCGATCTGGCCTCCGCCCTGTCGGTGCAGTCGGCCGGATTCCAGGCGACCCTGGTCATCGGCCCCGCTGCCGCCGGTGTGCTCATCGCCCACGCCGGATTCGCGCTCGTCTACTGGCTCAACGTCGCCTCCTTCGGCGTGGCGTTCATCACCGTGGCCAGGCTTCCGGCGCTTCGCCCGGCGGGCGGGGGGGAGCGGGCCGGGCTCGCCTCCCTCATCGGAGGGGTGCGGTACCTGCGGTCGAGCCGGCCGCTGGCCGGGGCGTTCCTCATCGACCTGGGTGCCATGGTGTTCGGGATGCCCCGTGCGCTGTTCCCGGCGCTCGCGGCGACGGTGTATCACGGGGGCGCGACCACGGTCGGGTACCTGAACGCGGCACCCGGGCTGGGAGCCCTGATCGGTTCGCTGCTCACCGGCCATGTCGGCCGGGTCCGGCGGGTCGGCCGGGCCGTGGCGTTCTGCGTCGTGGCCTGGGGCCTCGCGATCACCGGCTTCGGTCTGGTGTCCTGGCTGCCCGCGGCGCTGGCGCTACTCGTCCTGGCCGGTGCCGCCGACGTCGTGTCATCGGTGTTCCGGATGATCATCGTGCAGCAGGCGACACCGGACGCGCTGCAGGGACGGGTCAATAGCCTGGTATTCGCCGGCCTGACAGGTGGGCCGCGGCTTGGTGATGCCGAGTCGGGCGTGGTCGCCGATGTCGCGGGGCCGCAAGCCGCCGCCTGGTCCGGCGGCCTGCTCAGCGTGGCGACCGCGGTCGTCACCTGCTGGGCGATCCCGCAGTTCTGGCGGTACCAGAGCGCCGTTGCGGCGGGGCCGGCCGGGTAGGCAGCGGCTCAGCGCGGTCGGCCCGTGGCGAGCGCGGCCGGGCGGGATGCCAGCGTTGAGGGCCAGGGAGCGGGCGGGGGGGTCAGCTGACCGGGCCAGGCCACCGGAGAGGCAGGTCGGAGCCCGGCCCGGCCGGCTGAGTCACGGACTCGCCGCCAATCGTGATCACGGATCCCGGCATGTCACACGGCTGAGAGGACTCGGTGACCACGTGTGGAGAAGGTCCGGTGTCAGGAGCCGCCTGAGTCAGCGTGCGCCGGGGCCTGGCTGGCCGTGCCGCCGGGCGCCGTGAGCCCTTCGCCCCCGCCGTCGTCGTCCGCGTGCCGGCCTGCCGTCGAGGGCTGCGTCGCGGCCGGGACCGGGGTGGCGGTCCCATTGGTTGCTGTCACCTGTGCCGGGCGCGGCAGGTGGTAGGCGACGACACCCGCCGTGGCCAGCGAGGCCGCCCCCACCGTGACGGTAACCCGGCGAATCCGGCGCCGGGTGCGCTCGCGCTCCCCGACCGCCCAGGCGAGATCCCGCCGCTGGTTCATGGAGCGTCACCTGCTGCCTCGGGGCGGCCGCGTTCTCGGTGCCGGTGATCTTGGCGGGGCTGGCCGGCTGCCCGGTGCCGGTGGTCTTCGTGGGGCTGGCCGGCTTCCCCGGGCTGGTGGTCTTCCGGTGGGCGACTGCCTTCCGGCGGCCAGCCGCCGACCGTGCGCACGCGGCCAGCCTCGTCGACCAGGCGGGCCGGCAGGCCGAGGCCGGTGAGCCAGGCCGGCGCCGCGCGGCCCCGGATGATCGCTGCTGTGCTGGCGATGTTGGCGTCGGTGCAGCTTGCCGCCGACACCGAGACCGTCCGCCACACCGGCGCGGCCGGCAGCCCGGTGCGCGGGTCGAGAATGTGGTGCAGCACGTCGCCGCCCCTCCGCCAGCGCCGCGCCGCGGTACTGGAGGTCGCCAGGCCGCCGCTGCGGATGGCCACGACCGCCGACGGCCCGGCCGGCGGGTCGCCCGGGCTGCCGCTGATGTCCTGCACCCGGATCCGCCAGCCGCCGGCCGGCGGCTCGCCGCGCACAGCAATGTCCCCGCCCAGGCTGACCAGCACTCCGCAGCTGAGGCCGGCGGAGATGCGGGCGGCCGAGCGGTCGGCCGCCCAGGCCTTGGCGGTGGCGCCTAGGTCGAGCCGGGCTCCCGGCGGGATCCGGAGCCGACGGGTCGACTCGTCGAACTCCACCTGGCGCCAGCCGGGAATGGTCCGGACGGTCAGCTTGACCGCCGGGCCCTCACGCTGGACCAGGGAGAAGTCGCGATCGTAACCCGCGGCGTTCATAGCGGCACCCACGGTCGGGTCGACGTCCCCGTCGGTGAGACGGGCCGCCCGCAGCGCCACCGCGATCGCCTCCGCCAGCAGCGGGCTGATCTCCACCGGCTCAGCCCCGGTCCCGCCCGGGACGCCGGTCATCAGCCGGTCCAGGGCGACGATCTCCGAGTCCGGCCGGAACCTGCTGCACGCCAGGTCGACGGCGGCCAGATCGGCCTCCAGCATTGCGCGGGCCGCGGTGAGCTGGCTGGCATCGGTGACAACCACCTGGACCCCGGTGCCGAGGGCTCGCCAACTGGCCGACGCCTCCGGGTTGACCTGTCCGGTGGTGCCCGCGGTCATCAGGAGCCTCCCGACGTTGCGTGGCTCGTCCCGGAACGGGAGGCTGGTGCGGGCGCTGACGCGGTGCCGGAGGAACCCTTCGCCGTGGTGGCGACGGCGGAGCCGCCCGACGTCGCGTGCGCGGCGGTCGCGCTCCCCGCGGTGGCGGCGGTGCCGCCCGCCGACGTGCTGGTGGTCGCGTGGGTCAGCCCGCCGGGCAGGGTGTAGGCCACAGCACCGGCGGCGACCAGGCTCGCGGCGCCCAGTGCCACGGTTGCCGAGCGCAGCCGTGCCCGGCCGCGGCGCCGTGCGACCACCGCCGACAGCACGTCCCGGTTGCTCGCGTTCATGATGGGAGCCCCTCCAGGTTTCTCTCCCCTGGATTGTGGGCGCACGGTGTCTGCACGACCTTGGAGGTGGCTCTGACTATTCTCTGAGCCTGCCACCGGGCGCCGACGCGAGCAGCCGGCTGAGCTTCGACGCGGCGGCGGACGGCACCGCACCGGCGCGGATCAGCAGGTCGCCGACCGAGCCGAGCAGCTCACGCGATCCTGAGACCAGTTCCACCTCGACTTCGCGCCAGCGGGACACCTCCCGCCACTCCGGCGTGCCGGGACCGCGCAGCCCGGTGTCGCCACCCGGGCCCGCTGGGCCGCCCGGGGTCGGCCCGGGCAGTGAGCCGCTCACCAGGTCGTCGGCGATCTCGGCGAGCACCTGGCCGTCCGGGGCGGCCAGGCGCCGAAGCCGGCGGGTCGTCGCCAGCAGCGCGATGGGAACAAGCGGCTGCCCGTTGCTCCATTCGACCACCAGCTCAGCCAGCCGCGCCGGGACGGCGTAGGCGCCGCGCCCGAGCGGCGCGTGCACCTCACGCCGGCTGTCTGTGCCGGCCGGCAGCTTCAGGTGCCATCCGGCGTCCGTGCCGCCGGTTCGCCGCCGCAGCGTGATCCGGGCCTCCGCCAGGCCGTAGTCCCGGGTGTCGAAGTAGACGGCCCGCAGCCGGTACGTCCGCGGCCCCGTGATCGCCGCGACGCCGTCCAGCCCGGCCAGGTCGGGCAGGGCGAAATCGGCTGCCGCCTCGTATTTCCGTTCCGTCTCGATAAACTCGCCCGCATCTTCGGCCATGCCTGAAGATTACGGCGAGCCGAAACGTGGCGTGTTCTCCCTGATTGAACGCGATATCGGTGTCACACTTCGATAACACCCTGCGTGCTGGGCGGAATTAACCCCCGGAGGGACCTGCATGGCAGGGCTGACGCGATGGCGTCCCGGAGCGACCAGGACCGGGGGGGTCATGGGCCTGACCACCGAGCACGACGGGCCGGGCCGGCCAGCAGGGCCGGATCGGCAGGTCGAGGGCTACGAGACCGTGCCGCTTCTGATCGCGGGGACCGCAGGTAACGCGAACGGGAACGGGATGGCCGTCCTGCGGCGCTGCCCCGCCCGGCCGAGCAAGCGGGCCGTGGTCTACGTGCACTGCCTCGACGACTCCTTCGTGCCGCCCGATCTGGCCGGCTGGTACACCGACCGCGGCTTCCACTTCTATGCTGCCGACCTGCGCACCCTGGGCGGCAGCGGGCCGGAGGCGCCGGACGCGGGCCGCGCGGCAGGCGCACTGGGAGAATGCTTCGCCTGCCTGGACGCCGCCGTCAGCCACCTGCGCGCCGCCGACGCCATCCAGACCGTGGTGGTATCAGGGCACGCGGCCGGCGCCCTCGTCGCCGCGCTGTGGTGCCACGCGCGACGGGGCAGTCGGCCCGTGGACGCGCTCGTCCTCGCCAACCCGGAGCTGCGCACCGGGCGCCGGTGGCGGGCCAGGGCGCGGGCGGTGCGGGCGAACGGTGCGGCCGGGGCCGGCCGTCCGCCGCCGCTGCTGTCGGGAGCCCAGCGCAGGCTGGGCCGCGGGCTCGAGATCGCCTGCCCGGTCCTGGTCATGTGCCCTGCCGCGCCAGGCCACGGGCCAGGCGGCACCGGCGGCCTGCGCCCGCGGGGGGTCCTGGGGGCGCTGGGAACTCCGGGGACGCTGGCCGGCCGCCGGGCCACCACCCGGCTGGGCGAGCACGTCACGTGGCTGACCTTGGAGGGCGGGTTGCCCGGGCAGGCGCCCGCGCCCGCGCCGCAGCGAAGGCACGTCCTGGACGAGCTGGGCCGCTGGCTCAGCGCCTACCTGTCTGGGCAGATCCGCGACCAGTTGCTGTTATGGGCGCCTGCTACTGCACCGACACGGTGACCATCGGATACCCGGTGGCGCCGTTGGGCTCGGGCGGCACCGGGACCGCGGTCTGCGTGTAGCCCGTGGCGTCGGTGGCGCGCGCCTCGATGCGGTGGCTGCCCGGTGTGGCGTCCCAATCCCACACCCACTGCCGCCATGTGTCAATCCCCGGCACCGCGGCCAGCCTGGCCTGGTGCCACTGCCCGCCATCGACACGCACCTCCACCGCGTCGATGCCCTTGTGCTGCGCCCAGGCCACACCGGCGACCTGGGTGCGGCCTGCCCGCAGGGTGGCGGAGCCGTTCGGCACGTCGATCCGTGACTCGGTCTTGATCGGGGCCCGCTGGGACCAGCCGCGCGGCACCCAGTAGGCCTGCGCGTCGGCGAACGTGGTCACGTTGATGTCGGTCACCCACTTGCAGGCCGACACGTAGCCGTACAGGCCGGGCACGACCAGCCGGGCGGGGAACCCGTGCGCGACTGGGAGCGGGGTCCCGTTCATAGCCACCGCCAGCAGCGCGTCCCTGCCGTCCATCACCACCTGCACCGGCGTGCCGGAGGTGAACCCGTCGACCGAGGTGCAGAGCAGCTGGTCGGCCCCGGACCGGATTCCGGCGCGGCGAAGCAGGCTGGCCAGGCTCGCCCCCAGCCACTTCGCGTTGCCGATATAAGGGCCGGCGACCGGGTTGGAGACGCAGCAGAGGGTGATGTAATGCTCGATCAGCGGCATCCGCAGCAGGTCGGCGAAGCTGAGCGTGATCTCGCGGTCGACCATGCCGTGGATCCGGAGCTGCCAGCTCGCCGGGTCGACCTCGGGCACGATGATCGCCGTGTCTACCCGGTAGAAGACGGCGTTCGGCGTGACGAACGGGCTCAGGCCCTCGATATCCAGGCTGGCCCCGGCCGGCAGCGGCGCGGCCGGGCGCGCGGGCCGCGGGAGCCGCAACGTGGTGCGGGCCCGCGAAACGGCGCTGGAGGGCCCCGCCAGCCGCTGGCCGATCACGGTGCTGGCCCCCGCCACGCCGACGGCAACCAGGCCAGTGATCAGGAACCGGCGCCGGGCGGGCTGCGGCTGGGACGCTGCGCGCGACGGCGGGCCGGATGGCACCC
>DAITAE010000011.1:15971-20570 GCA_036824445.1 Streptosporangiaceae bacterium
CGCTGGGACGTCGCCGACGCCGGGCGCAGGTGCGGTGGAACCCGCCAGCTGCCCGGCTGGGCCCGGCTGAGCCGGTGAAGCGGTCAGGGCCTGGTCAGCCTCCGCGGCCCGCACCAGCCGGACCATGGTGAAGGCCCCGGCCGCGGCCCCGATCAGGACCGGCAGCACATCGACCGTGCTGTGGTCCGGGCGGGTCAGCACGGCGGCCATGCCGATCAGCGTGAAGACCGCCAGCCCCGCCAGCCCAAAGGCGAGCCGGCGCAGCGAAGCAACGCCGATCAGGGCGGCGAATACCGCGAGGACCACGAGGATGCCCGCCACCAGGACGGCCTTGTCGTGGGAGCCGAACGTGGAGATGGCAAAGTTCTTCACGGGGGCCGGCGTAGAGTCAATGGCCGCACCGCCAACGGCCACGACCGGCGAGCCCTGCGGCCCGGTGATCCCGGCGACCAGCTGGGCGACACCGATCGCGACCAACGCGGTGATCAGGCCGGTCGCCACTCCACGGCCCCACGCCCAGCCGCGCGCGCTGCCGTGGAGATCAGCGGAAGATGTCACACCATCTATTCGTAGCCGACATCGGCCTGGATTGCTGGATCGCGGGTGCGCCAAGCCGAAACCGGCACGGCTACGAATGACAAGTGCGGGAGTGAGGACGTGGGCATGACTGAGGGACAGCCGGGCGCCTGGCCCCCGCCCGCGCGCGGGGGCGACCTGGCGGGCCTGCTCGCCCGGGTGGCCCGGGGGGACCAGGCTG
Source organism: Streptosporangiaceae bacterium (assembly GCA_036824445.1). Taxonomy (GTDB): domain Bacteria; phylum Actinomycetota; class Actinomycetes; order Streptosporangiales; family Streptosporangiaceae; genus UBA9676. Next base: position 16,729 of record DAITAE010000011.1, read on the forward strand.
CTTTCGCCACGGTCTACGACGGCGTGGCCGCGCAGGTCTTCGGCCTGGTGAGCAGGGTGGTGCGTGACCCGGCGCAGTCGGAGGAGGTGACCCAGGAGGTGATGCTGGACGTCTGGCGCACCGCGTCCCGGTTCGACCCGCACCGGGGGAGCGCGCTGGCGTGGCTGATGACGCTGGCACACCGCCGGGCGGTGGACCGGGTCCGCTCCGGGCAGGCGGCCGCCGCACGGGAACTCCGGATGGCTGCCGCCGAGACCGGTTACGACGTCGTGGTCGAAGAGGTGGAAAGCCGCCTCGAAGCCCAGCGCGTGCGCCGGTGCCTGGACTCCCTCACCGAGCTGCAGCGCGAGTCGGTCACCCTGGCCTACTACGGCGGCTACACCTACCGGGAGGTGGCGAGCCTGCTCGGCGTGGCGGTGGGAACGGTGAAAACACGCATGCGAGACGGCCTGATCCGGCTGCGCGACTGCCTGGGACCCGACCAGTGAGGCTCCGGCGGGAGGTCCCGCACACCCTGGCCGGCGCGTACGCCCTCGACGCGCTGACCGAGCCTGACCGGATGAGGTTCGAGCGGCACCTCGCCGGATGTGACGCCTGCCGCCAGGAGGCCAGCAGCCTGCGAGAGGCGGCCGGCCGGCTCGCCGCCGCCACGGCCGCACCGCCCCCGCAGCGCGTACGCGAACAGGTGCTCGCCGAGGCCGCCCGCACCCGCCAGCGGCCGCCGCTCACCGCGGACGGGCCGGCCAGCTCCAGCGCCGGGCGGCGGGCGGTCCGCCTGAGGGCGCCGAGGATGGCAGTGGCGATCGTCGGCGGATGCATGCTGGTGGCGCTGGTCCTCGGCGGCCTGTTCATCGACACCCAGCACCGCCTCAGCCAGGAACAGGCACACAACCGTGCCATCGTCGCGGTTCTGAACGCGCCGGACGCCGTCATGACGTCGGCCCGGGCGGCAACCGGCGGCACCGCCACCGTCGTGATGTCGCACCATGATCATGCGCTCGTGCTCACCACCGCGCGCCTTCCTGCCCTCCCATCCGGGAAGCGCTACCAGGTCTGGCTGATGGGACGGCACCGGGTCCGCGCGGCAGGCATGCTGCCCCAGCCCCGCCAGGGGATGACCGCCCCCGTCGTCGTGTCGGGGGTCGCGCCCGGGGACGCGGTTGGCCTGACCGTCGAGCCGGCCAGCGGGTCCCGTTCGCCCAGCTCCGCGCCGACGCTGATGGTCGTCCTGCCGTCCTGACCCGGCTCGTGAGGGCCGCTGACCGGACCGGGCACCGGGAAAACCCTCTATCGTGAGGATTCGTGAAAGCATCTCCGGAGGCGCAACTGCGGTTGCTTGAGCTGGCCGAGCTGGACGCCGAGCTGAGCCGCCTCGACCACCGTCGGCGCAGCCTGCCCGAGCTCGAGGAGTACCAGCGGATCCAGGCCCGGGACGCCGGACTCCGCGATGAGCTGACCGCGCTGGAGGCGACCGAAAGCGATCTCGGCCGGGAACAGGCGAAGGCTGAGGCCGACGTCGACCAGGTCAGGTCCCGGGTCGAACGGGACCAGACCAGGCTGGACGCCGGCCAGGTGTCCTCACCCCGGGAACTGGAGAATTTGCAGTCAGAGATCGTCTCGCTGGCCCGCCGCCAATCCGACCTGGAAGAGATCGTGCTCGACGTGATGGAGCGGCAGGAGGCGGCCGAGCGCCGCCGGGATTCGCTCACGCAGGAGCAGAGCATGCTGGCCCGCCAGCGCGACGAAGTGGCTGCCCGGCGGGACGCGGCCCTCGAGGAGATCGGTGAGCAGGCAGAGAAGGCCGGAAACCTGCGGGCCAGCGTCATCGCGGCCGTGCCCGACGACCTGCTCGGGCTGTACGAGAGGCTCCGCACCCAGCACGGGGTCGGCGCCGCCGCGCTGCGGGCCGGCCGGTGCGAGGGATGTCACCTGTCGCTCAACACCGTCGACCTGGCCCGGATCCGCGCCGCCGCGCCAGACGAGGTGCTCCGCTGTGAGGAATGCCGCCGGATCCTGGTCCGCACCCCGGAGTCAGGCCGGTGACCCGCCGGCTCGTGGTCGAGGCCGACGGCGGGTCCCGCGGGAATCCCGGGCCGGCCGGGTACGGAGCCGTCGTGCGCGACGCAGCAACCGGCGAGGTGCTCGCCGAGGTCTGCGACAGCCTCGGCCGCGCCACCAACAACGTGGCCGAGTATTCGGGGCTGATCGCGGGCCTGAAGGCCGCCGCCGGGGTGGCGCGTGGTGCCGACGTCGAGGTCCGGATGGACTCCAAGCTGGTCGTCGAGCAGATGTCCGGCCGCTGGCGGATCAAGCACCCCGACATGCGCCCGCTCGCGGCCAAGGCCATGGATACGGCGAGGGCGCTCGGGCGGGTGAGCTACACGTGGGTGCCGCGCTCACGCAACGCGCACGCCGACCGGCTCGCCAACCAGGCCATGGATGCCGCGGCACGGGCCCTGGCCGGGGACGCCGACCCGGCCGGCAGCACGCGTTGAGCTGCTGAACGCGGGGGAAGGGCATGGCGGAAGGCACGGTACGGACAGGACCGGGCTGGCTGCAGACGCTGGGGCCGGCCACGACCACACTGCTGCTGCGGCACGGCGAGACCCCGCTGTCGGGGGAGCGGCGGTTCGCCGGCCGGGGCGACATCCCGCTGACCGGGACCGGGCTGAAGCAGGCCGCCGCAGCGGCGGCGCGGCTTGCCGCGCGCGGTGGCCTCGGCCTGATCGTCACCTCTCCGCTGGAGCGGACCCAGCAGACCGCCAGCGCGGTCGCCGCAGCGACCGGCGTGCCCTTGGTGGCGGACGACGGCTGGATGGAAACCGACTTCGGGGAGTGGGAGGGGCTCAATCACGCCGAGGCGGAACGGGGCTGGCCGGAGCAGATGGCCGCCTGGCTCGACGACACCGCCGCCGCGCCGCCAGGAGGTGAGAGCTTCGCCGCGACCTCGGACCGGGTACTCAAGGCGCTGGACACGCTGCTGGCGGAGCATGCCGGGGCCACGGTGCTCGTCGTCAGTCACGTCACGCCGATGAAGATCCTGCTGCTGCACGCGATGCTCGCCCCGCCGGCGGCGCTGCGCCGCATCCAGCTGGACGTCGCCTGCCTGTGCGAGATCGACTGGTATGCCGGGGGGATCGGCGTAGTGCGCTCCGTGAATGACACGGCTCACCTTTCCGTGCCGGGAATGACCTGAGGGCCTGGTTAGCGCCTATGCTGGAGCCGCGGCGGGCGAGCCGGCCGGGCGGCCGCGCCGGGGTGAAAACCCGGTGAGGAAGGTCCGGGCTCCACAGGGCAAGGTGGTCGGTAACGCCGACCCGGGGTGACCCGCGGGACAGTGCCACAGAAAGCAGACCGCCCTTGGCCCGGTCTCCGGCCGGGCCAAGGGTAAGGGTGAAACGGTGGTGTAAGAGACCACCAGCGCCGCAGGTGACTGCGGCGGCTCGGTAAACCCCACCCGGAGCAAGGTCAAGAGGGGAGCCAGCGGCTCTCTGCGCGAGCGATCGAGGGCGGCCCGCCCGATGCTCGCGGGTAGACCGCACGAGGCTGCCGGCAACGGCAGTCCCAGATGGATGGCCGCCGGCCCGCGTTCACGCGGGTGCACAGAACCCGGCCTACAGGCCGGCTCGCCCCCCCACCATCTTGCTGGCCTGCACTGATGTGCAGCGGGAAGCCAGATCGGGCACATTTCGGGCACACTCGTCGCGGCCGGGACGGTGTCGTCAGGTGTCAAGCGAGCATTGACGGTGTTCTTGCGCCCAGGACGCGGCCTTGATTGCCAGCCGTAGCGCTGGGGCCACGTCCGTGATCATGGTGTATGAGACGGCACCGTGATGATCCGT
>DAITAE010000350.1:0-5400 GCA_036824445.1 Streptosporangiaceae bacterium
CGCTGCGCCTGGACCACTGGTGCGGCCGGTGCGACAAGTGCTGCTTCATCGACCTCATCCTGGCCCCGTTCCTGCCCGCCGAGGAGCTGCGTCAGATCTTCGGCGGGGCGGAGCCACTGGCCGATCCCGCTCTGGCCGACCGGTTCCGGGCGCTGCTGGGGACGTCGGCGGTGAGCAAGCCGTTCGAGTGCGTGGGCGACGTCGGCGAGTGCCGGGCAGCGGCGGTGCTCGCGGCCCACCGGCCGGACCGGGCGGGCACGGCGCTCCTGCACACGCTGACCGCGCAGTTCCCGGCCCCTGACCAGCCCACCATCGAAGCCCTGCTCCGCCCGGTCGGCGAGCACTGGATCCCTGATGCGTATGCGGCCGACGATCTCCTGGTCTGACCTGCGCGGCGCCCGCGCCGGCATCTGGGGCCTCGGCGTGGAGGGGTACGCGAACCTGCGCAAGCTCGCCACGCTCGGTGTGGACCCGGTACTGGTGGACGACCACCCGCCGGCCGAGGGGCCGGACGGCCGCCAGGTCCTGGCGACCGGCGACCGCGGGCTGGCGGCGCTGGCCGGATGCGACGTGGTGGTGAAGACGCCCGGCATCAGCCGCTACCGCCCCGAGGTGGCTGAGCTGGCCCGGCGCGGAGTGGCCGTGGCCGGCGGCCTGGGCCTGTGGCTGGCCGAGGCCGACCGCGACCGTGTGGTGTGCATCACCGGCACCAAAGGCAAGAGCAGCACAACGGCCGTCGCGGGGCATCTGCTGACCCGGTGGGGCTACCGCTGCCTGTCGGGCGGCAACATCGGCCAGCCGCCCTGGGACCCCGCTGCCGGGGCGGGGGACTACGACTACTGGATGATCGAGACGTCGAGCTACCAGGCGACGGACCTGCCCTGCTCGCCGCCGGTGGTCGCGGTGACCTCACTGCACCCCGACCACCTGGACTGGCACGGCGACGTGGAGACCTATTACCGGGACAAGCTGTCGGCCTGCTCCCAGCCGGGCGCGGACCTGACCGTCGCGAACGGGGACAGCGGCCCGCTACGAGAGCGGGCAGGCCTGCTCGGGCCACGGGTGGAATGGGTCCAGGCCGGCGACGAGCCCGGAGCCGACTGGATGGCACCGCTCGGCCTGCTCGGCACGCACAACCGGCGCAACGCCCTGATCGCCCGCGCCTGCCTGCGCGCCCTGAAGGTGCCGCAGGCGTCCGACGAGACGGCGCTGGCCGCCGCGGCGGCGGGCTTCGTCCCGCTGGCCAGCCGGCTGCAGGTCATCGGCGACGTCGGCGGGGTCACATTCGTAGACGACAGCCTGTCCACCAACGTGCTGCCGACCCTGGCGGCCATGGACGCCTTCCCCGGCCGCCGCGTCGCCCTCATAGCCGGCGGCCACGACCGGGGCATCGACTACGCCCCGCTCGCGGCCGGGCTCGCCGCCCGCGACGCCCCCACCCTGGTCCTGGCGGTACCCGACAGCGGCCCCCGGATCCAGGCCGCGATCGAGGCGGAAAGGCCCGGCAAGGTGGAGGTCGCCGCCTGCACCGGCCTGGCGGCGGCGGTCGAGCGCGGATACCGCTGGGCGCTGCCGGACGGGGTGGTGCTGCTCTCCCCGGCCGCGCCGAGCTTCGGCCGATTCCGCGACTACCGGGACCGGGGCGAGGCGTTCGCCCGCGCCATGCGCGCCAGCGCCCCGCCCTGACCAGCCCCATATGCGCCCCCGTCGTGATCCTGAAGACTTTTCCGCTGTATGTGCGGAAAGTCTTCAGGATCATGGAGTGGTGATGAGTATGAGCCCGGCTGGGGCGGGGACGTTGCCCGCCGCGCTGTTGCGCAAATTCGCTGCTGTGGTTGGTGAGGCACATGTGCTCACGGGGGACGCGGCCGCCGGGTACGCCGTGGACTGGACCGGCGGTTTCACCGGCCAGACCCCGGCCGTGCTGCGCCCGCGCGACACAGCCGAGGTCGCGGCGCTGCTCGCGCTGTGCTCAGACGCTGGGGTGGCGGTCGTCCCGCAGGGCGGGAACACCGGCCTGGTCGGCGGCGGCGTCCCGCTGCATGGCGAGGTGGTGCTCAGCGTGGCCCGGCTGGACCAGCTTGGCCCAATCGACGCCGACGCCCGGCAGGTCAGCGCCGGGGCCGGGGTGAGCCTGCAGCAGGTCGCCGACGCTCATCCCGCCCTGGATCTGGGCGTCTTCATCGCCAGCCGGCACAGCGCGACCGTGGGTGGGGCGGTCGCCACCAACGCGGGCGGGCTGCGGGTGCTGCGCCACGGCCCGATGCGGGCCCAGCTGCGCGGCGTCGAGGCCGTGCTCTCCGACGGCACCGTGTTGTCGCACATGTCCGGGCTGGCCAAGGACAACACCGGCTACGACTACCCGTCCCTGCTGGCCGGTTCCGAAGGCACACTCGCGGTGATCACCGCGGCCCGGCTCCAGCTGGTGGCGCGGATGGTGGACCCGGTGACGGTGATCATCGGGGCGGATGGCCCCGGCGAGGTGCACGCGCTGGCACAGCGTGCGGTGCGGGAGGTCGGGGGCCTCGTTTCCGCCGAGTTCTTCACCCAGGAAGGGCTCGGCCTGCTTGCCACCCATGCCGGCCTGGTCCCGCCGCTCCGCCCGCCCGCGCCGTCATACCTGCTGCTGGAGGCGGCAGGGCCCGGCGCGGCCGAGGAGCTGGCCGCGGTCGCCGCCGACCGGCCAGTGGCGGTCGGCACCGGCACGGCCGAGCGGGCCCGGCTCTGGGCGTACCGGGAACGCCACCCCGAGGCGGCCGGGTTCGTCGGGGTCCCGCTGAAGCTGGACGTCTCCGTGCCGGCCTCGCAGTGGGTGCGGTTGGCATCGGGGATTGCCGCCGCCACGGCAGCAGCCGACCCCGGTGCGCGGGTGATCATCTACGGCCACGTCGCGGATGGCAACCTGCACGTCAACGTGGTGCCCGCGGCCGCCGCGGACGGCCGCCACCAGGACGCGGTGTTCTCGTTCGTGGCGTCCCTCGGCGGGTCGATCTCCGCCGAGCACGGCATCGGCGCGCTCAAGGCGCGCTGGCTTCCGTTGGTGCGGTCGGCCGCCGAACTGGACTTGTTCGCGCGGATACGGTCGGCGCTCGACCCGGCCGGCGTCCTCAACCCCTATGTCCTGCCCCGCTGACCACCGCCGTCCGTGCCTACTCCGCCCTCTCCGGGCGGCTATAGTTGACTGCTCAATCACACCGGGAACCGGGAGGGCGCCGTGGCCGACTACGGGCGCGACCCGCGCCCCGGCGGGCTGGGTGGCTCCCCCGCACCGGGCGACCTGGGCCTCACACCGACGCCGGACACGGGCGAGCGGCTGAGCCCCGAAACCCGGTGGGACGAAGCCACCCGGCCCACCAGGCCGGAGCCCCCGGCCGACGCCGTCTATACCGATCGCGGGCGCGCCATCGGCGCCCACCTCATCGAGATCCATGATCATCTGCGCGCGGAACTGGCCCGCATCCGCGATCTCATCCGCCAGGTCCGCGAGGGCGCGGCCGACGCTGGCAGCGCACGGTCCGCGATCAGCGAGATGACCATCCGGCACAACGACTGGGCCCTCGGCGCGTACTGCGCCTCCTACTGCCGGTTCGTGACGGGGCACCACATGCTCGAAGACGAAGCGGTCTTCCCGCATCTGCGCGAACGCGAAACGGGCCTCGGCCCGGTGATCGACCGGCTGGCCGACGAGCACAAGATCATCCATCAGGTGCTGAACGATGTCGACCAGGCTCTGGTCGACCATCTGCGCAATCCCGCGGACTTCGCCGGGCTCCAGCAGGCGGTGGACATCCTCACCGACACCCTGCTCTCCCACCTCGCCTACGAGGAGGCCCAGCTGGTGGAGCCGCTCGCACGGCACGGCTTCTACAGCGGCCAGATCTGACGTGCCAGGACGCCGCGGCGACGGCGGCTGACGGCAGGCGAGGGGCTCGGCCGGGGCCCCGGCCGACAGCCCCGGTAGCGTGCTGGCTATGGACCTCGGCCTGCGTGGCGCGCGTGCGCTCATCACCGGCGGCAGCCGTGGCATCGGCTTCGCCATCGCCGACGCGCTGGCCGCGGAGGGAGCGGCGGTCGGGCTCATCGCCCGCGGCGCGGACGGCCTGGCCTCGGCTGCCGCGCGGCTGGCCGGGCACGGGGTGCCCATCACCACCGCGGCTGCAGATGTGACCGACACACCGGCGCTGGGCCGCGCCGTCGAGGACGTCGCGGTCGCGCTCGGCGGTCTGGATCACCTGGTCGCCAACGCCGGCGGCACCATCGGTGGGAACCTGACCAGCTCAGGCCCCGGCGACTTCACGGCCACGTTCGCGCTTAACGCGGGGCATGCCGCCGAACTCATCCGGGCCGGGCTACCGCACCTGCGATCCGCCGGGGGAGGCGCGGTGGTCATCATCTCGTCGATCACCGGCATGCGCCCGGCGCCGCGGACCACCTACGCGGTGGCCAAGGCCGCGGAGATCCAGCTGGCCGCGACCGCCGCCGCCGAACTCGCGTTGGACAACATCCGGGTGAACACGGTGAGCCCGGGCTCGATCTTCTTCCCGGGCGGTTCATGGGACCGGTTCTCACGGGAGAACCCGGCGGACTTCGCGGCCTTCCTGGGCACCCAGTTCCCGCTCGGGCGGCTCGGGCGCCTCGAGGAGGTCGCCAACGTCGTCGTCTTCCTGCTGTCCCGGCGTGCATCGTGGGTCACCGGTGCCAACATCGTCGTGGACGGCGGGCAGGGCTACCCAAGTGCGCGCAAGTTCGGCCCGCCGCGGGGCCAGGAGGGGTTCCGGGGTTCCGGCCGACCGGAAGACGGAGAGGCCGCAAGCCCGGGGCCGGCCACGACCGAGGAGCGGGCCGGGACCCAAGAGTCGACCGGGACCCAAGAGCCGGCCGCGAGCCCGGAGGTGACCGCAAGTGCAGAGCCGGCCGCGAGCCCGGAGCCGACCGCAAGTGCGGAGCCGGTTACAAGTCCGGGACTGGCCGCGGACCTACCGGGGGCCACTCGAGAGACACGATCATCGTGAGGTCGGTGCTCGTCACCGCGCTGACCCTGGACATCGGCCGGTGGATCTGGTGGCCCAGCCGACTGGCCCGGCCCTCGCCGGTGGAGATCCACCCCCGGGAGGCCGCCTCTGTGACCGCCACCGCGAGCCGCTGACCCGGCACCCGGCATCGCCCGGTGGCGGCGCAGCCCGTGCACGCCCTGATGCTCGAACGGCCCGAGACCCGGCAGTACGGGAACTGACCCAGCCGCCCGCCACGAGCGGCCCACAGCGGGGCATAAGCCCAGCGTCCCGGCGGGTAGCTGCCATTATGGTCTGATGGCTGATCTGTCACCCCCGCCGATCACTCGGCGAGCCCGGCTGTGGGCGGCCGCCGAGTCGAGGGGCATCCCGCTGCGGGCCATCCTCA
>DAITAE010000351.1:0-5397 GCA_036824445.1 Streptosporangiaceae bacterium
TGCACCTGCCCGATCGAGGCGGCGGCGATGGGCTGCGGATCCCAGCGCGCGAACGCCCGCTCCGGCGGCAGCCCCAGTTCTTCCCTAACGACCTGCGCGGTGAGCTCGCCGCTCATTGGCGGGACGCTGTCCTGCAAGCGGGACAGCGTGCGGCGGACGCCGGGAGACAGGCCACCGTCGACGTAGCTGGCCATCTGGCCGATCTTCATCATGACGCCCTTCATGGTCCCCAGGGTGTCGGCGACGTCTTCGGCGGTCTGCAGGGCCATGTCCTCTCGCAGCAGCTGGCGTTGCTCACCCGCGGCCGCGAACAGCCGCGGCGCGCTGGCCGCATAGCGGGCCCCGCCGCGCATAGCCAGCCGGAGCGCCGCACGCCCGCGATCCATGCGCAGCCGTCCGCGCCGACGGAGCAAGGCCAAGGCCAGGGCCGCGATGGCGCCGCCGGCCGTTACCGTGGCGAGGAGCCTCTTGGCCTTCATGCGGACCGCGCCGTGCGCATCCGCAGGGTGAGCCGCTGCCGCGTCTCAAGCACGCCAGGCTCACCAAGGAACATGGCATCAAGGACGCCGAGCGACTGCCGGATTCCCGCTCGGCGGCCCGGCGACAGCGGCGGAGCGCTATAGCCGTACATCTGCCGCGCCCACTCCGGGAGCACGGCGATGGCGGCGTCGCGGACATCCTGCCAGAACCCGGCGACCTCCCCGTCCAGGCCGGGCGGATCGAGCAGGTAGGCCATTGACTCAGCGGCCGCTGGCGTGCAGCGCAGCTCGGGCCGGACCGATGCGATGTACCGTTCGAGGCCCGCGACGCTGGCGGGGACCAGCGGCCGGGGCACGCCAGCAAGCTCGGCCGCGACCATCATCTCCGCGACGTAGCGATCACTGTCCACAGCCGACAGCGGCGTCCCGAACGCCCAGCTGGCCGCCAGGCTGGACTGGACCAGGGCCACGTGCACCCACAGCAGGAGCGCTGGGTCGCCCGCCGCGTACGGGCGGCCGGTGACCGTGTCGGCGCCGCGGACATGATCATGGATGCGCCGGACCCGGGCCGCGGCCCGCTCGGCCACCGCCCGCTCGCCGAAGGTGATCGTGGCCAGGTACGCCGAGGTGGTGGCGAGCCTGCCGACCGGGTCCCGGCGCCAGCCACTGTGCTGATCGACACCAGCCATCGCCAGCGGATGCAGCGCCTGCATGAGCAGGGACCGCAACCCCGCCACCGGCGAGGCCAGGTCACTGCTCACCCGCCACGTGACGCTGGCAGGCCCGAAAAGGCCATCGTCTGCGGCATCTTCCGGCACACCGGACACATACGCGGCCGCCGAGCGCTCAATAAGAGCGGTCGCGGTCCCATACAGATCCGCCGTCACCGTGGCACTCCTGGCCCGCGGCCGGACTCCCTGGGCTCGGGGCGCTGACGGCCGATGGCAGTACTGAGCGTCGTGCCAGCCAAACGAACCAGCTCCTCAGGTTTCACGGCGACCCGGTTACCGTCGCCACTGCCCGGCTGAGCATGCCGGGCTTACCCCGGCGATCCCCAGCTACTCGTCTACTAACACGGGTAGGAGATAGCGGCTGTTCATTGCTGGCAGCTGACGATCAGAGGCGAGCGATGGCAGTGGCTATCGCGCTGCGCTGAATCAGGCGCGAGGGGCTGCTCTAGCCGGCGGAGGGGGTCCCTCGCCGGTGCTCCGCCAGGATCGCCAGCCTTTGCAAGGTGGCTTCCGGCGGTTCTCCCGTCGCCTCATGCAGCTCGTGCAGCAGCAGCTCGGAGACCACGTGCAAGCCGGCCGCGGTCGAGAGAGAAGTTCAGGCCACAGACTACCGGCCTGCGGAACATCGCCCAGGTCACTGGCGCTCAAGCACAGCTGCAGGGCCAGGCAGGTCTTACCGACCCGCCGTACCGGTCACGGTGACAAGTCGCTTCCCCTCCCGGAACAGCGACCGGATCTCGTCCAGCTCTCATTCTCGGCCGACGAAAGAGGTCAATGGATATCGGAAAGGACCGGTGCCCGCTACATTCCGCTGGCCGACAAGGCAATCCTGTCCGGGATCCTGTGCCTTGCCCAGGCCAGCATCATGGCGCGCGAGCCAGTGCCTTAGATGTTCCTAGCCTCGGCGCTAAGTGAGGACCTGGCACGCCCCCGTCCGCTCTGGAGAGTGATTTTCTTATCCGAACGGACGTGGTTCACTTCCCATCAGCTTTAGCCGAGAAGGTCGCGGGCTTCCGAATCAAGCCCGATATTCGCGACGGCCATGTTCTCCTCGAGATGGCTGATCGAGGATGTGCCGGGGATCAAAAGCACCTCTGGCCGCAGGTCCAGCAGCCAGGCCAGTGCCACCTGGGCGGGCGTGCAGCCCAGGCGGGCGGCGGTGGCCGCAACCGCTGGGCTAGCCTGGACCGAGTTGCCGGGGCGGGCGAAGCCGGAGCCGAGCGGGAAGAACGGCACGAAAGCGATGCCGCGGACGTGACACTCCTCGAGTACCGGCATGGACCGCCGGTCGGCCATGTTCAGCAGGTTCTGCACGCAGGCGATATCGGTGATCGCCAGCGCGCGGCGGAGGTGGCCGGGCGTGATGTTGCTGAGGCCGATGCCGCCGATCAGGCCATCCTCGCGTGCTGCCACCATGGCGGCGAGCTGGTCATCGAAGTACTGGCCGGGCAGGGCGCCGTCCATCAGGCGCAAATTGACGACGGTGAGGTGGTCGACGGCCAGGCTCCGCAAGTTGTCCCCGATTCCCTGCCGAAGCTCGGGTGGCCGGTCGTATCGCAGTACACCGCCCGATGCATCCCGGCGCGCACCGACTTTGCTGACCAGGGCCAGCCCTGCAGGGTAGGGATGCAGCGCCGTGCGGATCAGCTCATTGGCGACGCCGGGGCCGTAATACTGGGCGGTGTCGACGTGATCGACGCCGAGCGCCACCGCGCGGCGCAAGACGGCGATGGCCGCTGTGCGGTCGCGCGGCGGACCGAATACCCCCGGACCTGGCAGCTGCATCGCGCCGAAGCCAATGCGAGACACGGTGACCGGCCCGAGAACATGACGTCGTGGCTCCATGCCTCGATGGTCAGGCCCCGGCAGGTGAGACGGCATCACCGGAATCTGGTGACAATCCAGCCGCCGATCGCCGCGTGCCTGACCAGCGGTAGTACCACCGTACTGGCGGGAGCCCAGGCGTTAGGAATTGATGTCGGCGGCGAAGAACAGCCCGACCAGTGTGCCATCGGAGTGGGTCACTATTACCCGGGTCACCTCTGCGTGGCCCATCCGGTGCGCCAGCGCCGCGGCGTCTTCGCTGGGCCGTACGGTGGACACGCCGAAGCGCATCACCGACCCTGCGTCAGCGTGTGCTGGGGCGGATTTCAGGGCATCCCGGTGGGCGGCACCCATGACCACCCCCGCCGGGTTGAGCACCAGCACCGGCCCGAACCCCTGCGCCCCCAGCAGACCCAGCGCCTCCGCCACCGGGGCGCCTTCCGCCACGGCGGCCACGCCGCGGCGGGTGAACATCCCCGCCAGCTGGGCGGTGCCCTCGAACGGCAGGTCAGCAGCCAGCCAGTCGGTCTTGCCCGCGGCATAGTCGTACACCGGGCCGAACCCGGCCGCTTCGAGCCGCCACGCGGCCCGTGGGCTCATGTCTCAAAGGAAGTCGTGACAGTACACGATGACCGGCCGGGACCGGTCCAGCTGCCCGGCTCTGACGTCCAGCTGCTTGAGCGGCAGATTGACCGCGCCCGGCAGATGGGCCCAGTCGTAGTCGTCTGCGGGCAGCACCTCGGCCAGCTGAGCCCCCTGCCCGGTCAGCTCCCGCAGCTCATCGCGGCCTATCGTGGTCGGCATAGTGATCCTCATCCCAGCTCGCCCGCCCGCCACGCTGCGGCGGCTCCCAAACAGATACCCCGTAACCGGTGGCATCTTTCCCGGCCGCTGCGAGCAGATGATCTCGATAGCGTGGCTGCCGCTACTTTCGGGGTCTTCCTGGCGGGGACGATGACCGGCCCGGGCGCCCCCGGCCGCATTCCCGCCGGTGCGACACCAGAAGGCGACGGGGTGCTCGTCGGCCACGGCCCGGTCCGCGTGGATGCTTTCATCGACTTCCTGTGCCCGTTCTGCCGCCAGTTTGAGCTCTCTTCGGGGTCGGCGCTGGCTAGCCTGGTAACCGACGGTCTGATCAGCCTCGCCTATCACCCGATGAACTTCCTCGACCAGGCATCGACGACGAACTACTCAACGCGGGCGGCCGCGGCCTCGGGCTGCGCCGCGGACGGGGGACGGTTCGCCCCCTACGCGCACGCGCTGTTTGCCAGCCAGCCACCCGAGGGCGGCCCAGGGCTGAGCGACGCCGAACTGGCCGGCATCGGCCGCGCCGTAGGGCTGGGCGGCCCGGCGTTCACCCGCTGCCTGGCCGATGCGCGCTACCTCGACTGGCCGCCGTATGTCACCGCACGTGCCACCGCACTCGGGGTGGACACCACACCGACCGTCCTGGTCGAAGGCGCAGCTGTCCGGCCCGACACCCGGACTATCACCGCCGCCGTGGCCGCGGCACAGCGCGCACAGTAACTGGCTAGCACCCATCCCGGCGGTCACCCAGGCAGGTAGTCAACGGCAGCCGTGCCCGACATGGCCGAACCATTCAGCCGCCCAAGTGCCACGATGACACCGCCCGCCAGCTACCCACAGAACGTGGCCTACCCTGATAGCGCGCACGTAGCCGATCTGCGCGGCCAGTGGCCCCTGGACGCCCATCAGCTGAGGCACGCAGATCAGGTTGATCTGGCGCGCCAAATCACCTTGGACCGTGTCGCAGACGACTTGTCAAGCCGAATTGAGTGTGTTGCCTGCGCATGCTTACGCGGTGGACGGCATGTTCATTCGCAACTGAAGCGCTATCGGTAGTCCTGCGGCAATTAGCGGTTCATCGTTGCCATGCATCCCGGGCACGTGCCGATCGGTGATATCTGAGCGGCGCGGGACAGGCCTCCTCTATCGTGGCTGACGGCACCGATCGCCCAGTGCTGCGCGAGGCTGCCGTGGTTGGCCGCCTCGGCGGTTGCGGCGTGACCAAGTTGCGCCACGGCGCGGAATCCCTCGCCGTGCGGCACGCTGGCCTGCGCCGGTGCGGCGCTGGAGTGCGCCGGATGCCCGGGCCGTTCGCGGTGGGTAGTCCGGGCGCGGCGTGGCTTCCTCGGCAGCAGCACGGCAGGCTTACCCCGCTCGCGTTGGAGGCGGGGTAAGCCTGCCGCACACAGCCGGACAGCGGTTAGCCGGCCCGGTTAGGGGTTGTAGCGGGCCAGGGCGATGAAGACGTGACCGGTGGTGTTGTTCTCGGAGAAGCCGGCGGCGATGATCTTGCCGTCAGGCTGGATGACGACCGCGCCGACGCCTTCACCGCCGTT
>DAITAE010000352.1:0-5394 GCA_036824445.1 Streptosporangiaceae bacterium
GCGTTCACGGTTGCCATCAGCATGCCGAGCGTCGTGTTGGACAGGGCGATCCACTTGTAGTGCGGTCCGGCCGGCATGAACATCCCTTCGTGGTGGTGCCCGGCGATGGCGTGGCCCCGTGTGGTTCCACCAGCCGCATGACGGCACCCGGGCAGGTGATTTAGTTGCTTAATGACAACTAACGTTATACCGACAGCATTCCGGGCCGGTTTACCGCTGCCGTTGCACGACGCCCGCGGTCATGAAGATCTGCCTGGTCGTGCAGGCCCCGATCGGATAGGGGACCAGCGTGGACGTGAACTGGTTCGGCGGGTAGACCCGCAGCCCTGCCGCTGTGACCCGGCGGCAGACCTTCGGGGGGAAGTTGTACACGTTGGTGATCGCCAGCACCGCGGTCGCAGTGGCCCCGCGGGCGAGCCTGACCGTGCGCAGCCGCACGTGACCCGCGTTGCCCGGGTTGCCCCAGCGCGCCGGCCGGCCGATCTGGTTGCCGCTGAGGTTGACCGTGGAGACCCCGGGATGGCCGCGCAGGGTGCACGCGTGCCCGGACAGGTTGGTGAAGTTGAGGGTGTAGTAGAAGGTCCCGGCCGCACCCTGGACGTGGCTGATCCAGACGACGAGGCCGCCGGTGGCGCAGGCCGGGATGGAGGCCGTGGCGGCGGGTGCCGCCGGGGAGGCGGTGGCGGCGAGCGCGGCTACCGGGATCGGTGCCGCGGCGCAGGCCGCTGCGACGGCGCCGGTCAGGCGCCTCGGCGAGAGGGTGGGCAGGTGCATGGCGGCCCCCTTTTGGTCGATGGTCTAGGACCCATGCACTGCATATGACTGTCTGGCAGGCCCGGGCGGCCACCTCAATGGGGAGGCCTCCCCATCCGGCGCATGCCCCAGCCGGGTCCTCCCGTGATCATGACCTGGGTGTACACCTGGCGACACCAATGTCATGATCACGGCATGAAGGCGGGATCCGGGCTCGCGGCGCCATCACGAGCCCGGGTGGCCGTGGCCGGGCCAGGGAGCCCGTTGCCTGGCGGTCTCGGTGACGCCACCGCGGCATCGGGGAGACGGCCGGGCCCGTGCTGCTGATCGTGATGTACGAGACGCGCACGTGGCGCGTCCAGCCCGGTAAGCCATTCACGTTCGGCCGCGCGCCGGAATGCTCCGCCGTCCTGCCCGCGGCCGACCTGGGCGTGTCACGCACTGCCGGGAGCTTCCGCTTCCACGACCAGTGGTGGTGGCTGCACAACGACAGCAGTTCCTCGGTGATGTCCGTGCTGGGTGATCGCGGGTTCCGGGTCGACCTGCCGCCCGGGCTGCAGATCCCGCTGCAGCAATGGCACGCCAAGGTAACCGTGACCGGCGCGCGGGGCAGCTACACGCTGCGACTGCGGCTGCCCGATCTTGATGATGTGCCCGACCCCGGCCAGCGGCCTCCGGCGACCGGGGAGCGCGCGGTGACCAGCACCCGGTACCGCGTCCGGCTGACCGACGATGACCGGCTGGTCCTGGCGGCCCGGTTCGAGGCGTACCTGACCTGGCGGCACGCCGGGGACCCGGCGCCGCGCAGCGCCCGGGAGACGGCGCAGCGGATCGGCTGGCCGGCCCATGCGGTGGTGAAGCGGTGCGAGAACATCCGGAACCGGTACGTGCGCATGGGCTTCCCGGGGCTGCGCGGGCCGCGCGCCCTGGAGGAGCTTGCGCTGCTGCTGGTCTCCTCCAGCGAGCTGACCGCCGCCGATCTGCGCCGCCTGCCCGCCGAGACAGCGCCAGGCTGACGCACGCTGGCCCGGCATTCGGGGCCGACCGGGCCCGCCGGCCCGGCCCAGCCCGGCGTTGTCGCGGCCCTCTTACCATTCTTCGTGTGCCGCACGAGCGAGTTCTTGTGACCGGCAGCGCCGGGCATCTGGGCGAGGCGCTTGTCCGCGTCCTGCGCGCCCAGGGACGCGACGTCGTGGGACTCGACCTGCTCGACTCACCGTTCACAACCGTGACCGGGCCGGTCAGCGACCGCGGCGTCGTCCGCCGGTGCATCGCCGGGGTGGACGCGGTCCTTCATGTGGCGACGCTCCACAAACCGCACGTCGGGTCGCACGAGCGGCGCGCTTTCGTGGACACCAACGTCACGGGAACGCTGACGCTCCTGGAGGAGGCGGTCGCGGC
The DNA here is from genome assembly GCA_036824445.1 of Streptosporangiaceae bacterium. GTDB lineage: Bacteria > Actinomycetota > Actinomycetes > Streptosporangiales > Streptosporangiaceae > UBA9676. The sequence goes on from DAITAE010000352.1 coordinate 2,155, forward strand.
CGGGGTGCGGAGCTTCGTGTTCACGAGCACCACCAGCGTCTTCGGCCGGGCGCTCACACCACTGCCCGAAGGCCCGGCGGCGTGGATCACCGAGGACATCGTCCCGCTGCCGAGAAACATCTACGGGGTGACCAAGGCGGCGGCCGAGGACCTGTGCGAGATCATCGGCCGGGACCATGGCCTGCCGGTCCTGGTGCTGCGCGTGTCACGCTTCTTCCCCGAGGCCGATGACCGGGACAAGATCCGCACCGCCTACCCCGACGCCAACGTCAAGGCGAATGAGTACCTCTACCGCCGAGTGGACATCCAGGACGTGGTGGATGCCGCCCTGCTCGCCATGACCCGGGCGCCCGCGATCGGCTTCGCCAAGTACGTCATCAGCGCCACCACGCCGTTCACGCCCGGGGACCTTGCCGGGCTCGGCGGGGACGCGCTCAGCGTCGTGCGGCGCCTCTTCCCGGACCAGGAGGCCGAGTACGCGCGCCGCGGCTGGGCGATGTTCCCCACGATCGACCGCGTATATGTCAACGAGCGCGCCCGCACCGAGCTTGGGTGGCGACCCCGCTACGACTTCCGCTCCGTGCTCGACCAGCTCAAGGCTGACCAGGACCCGCGAAGTCCGCTCGCCCAGGCGATCGGCGCGAAGGGCTATCACGCCGTGCCCACCGGCCCGTACACCGTCCGCTGACCAGAACGGAGCAGTCATGACTGGCGGGCAGCCTCAACCGGGGTCCAGGGCACGAACAGCGACTTCACCATCGCGCTGGCGGCCAAGGACCTGACGCTGGCCACCGATGCGGCTGACCTCCCCCAACTGGCCGCCGCGCGGGAATGGCTGCGTACCGCGGCCGCGGAGGGCGCCGCGGACCAGGACGTGGGCAGGGTGGTCGAGCACATCGGCCCGGGCACCGGCGCGCGGCGACCGCGCTAGCCCGGGCTCACGAGATCGCCGGCGCTCACCCCGTCTCCGGCGCGGCGGCCAGCACGAAGTTCATCTCGGCGATGTAGCTGACGTCCGGCGGGTCGCCGGGCCCGGCCGGCCGGAACTGCCTGACGAGCGAGTCCTTGACGCCGAAGACGGTGTCGCTGTCCAGGTAGGGGTTCTCCGCGTCGAAGATGTGCGTGGTGACCGGGCGGTGGCCGGGGGCGGAGACGATCGCGTGGATGTGGGCGGCCCGCCAGTTATGCCTGCCAGCACCGCGCAGGAGGCCGCCGACGGGACCGTCGGTGGGGATCGGGTAGCTGACCGGCCGTATCGCGCGGAACTGGTAGGCACCGTCCGGTCCGGTCACGAAGACCCCGCGCAGGTTGAACGATGGCTGCTGCGGGTCCTGGGTGTCGTAGAGCCCATTGCCGCTGCTCTGCCAGACGTCCAGGGTGGCGCCGTCCAGCGGCACGCCCGCCGGGTTCGTCACCTGGCCGCGGACCAGGGCCGGGCTGCCGTCCTCCGGGCGGCCGATCCGCTCTCCCATCGCGCGCACGGGCGCGCCCGGTACGTAGAAGGGGCCGAGGACGGTCGACTCGGTGGCCCCGTCCGCGGCGTTGATCAGGTCGACCAGGGACGAGAAGCCAAGAACGTCAGAGAGCAGGATGAATTCCTGGCGTTCGTCGTCGCATTTCTGCCCGGTCGCGGTGAGGAACTCCACCCCCGCCAGCCACTCCTGGCGCGTCAGCCGGTTCTCCACCGCGAACGCATGCAGGTGCCTGATGAGGCTGGCGAGAAGCTGACGCAAGCGCGGGTCAGGCGTGTCCGCGTAGGCGGCGAGTACCTGCTCGGTGAGCTGGTCCGGGGTCATCGCGGTCACGGTGCCGCCTCCTCACTTGCCGTCCACTGACCGGGGGGTCAATGCCAGGGCTTCGGCGCCGGCTGGGCGGTTATGCGAGATCCATGCGTCGATACGCTGCCACCAGTCGTAGAGCCATCGGACCTGCGCCTCATGGTCGGCGCTCCTGGGCACCTCGCTGGCGAGTACCCGCCACCACTTCGCGCGGATGGTCTGGTCCATCTGCAGGTTCCTCCAGACATCTCCGACCGTGATGATCTTGTCGAGCCCGGCATGGGCGACGAAGATCACGTCGGCGTCGGGGCAGGCGGCGATGGCCGAGAGCGCACCGCCCGCACGGGGCGGGAGCAGGTTGGGCATGTGCCGTGCGCGAGCGGCCAGATCGTCGCGGCCTCGCTGCTCCAGCCGCCGGATGCCCCGCTGCCAACGGCCGGGCGTCCAGTTGCCGCCCTCGGGGAAGATCACCAGCGCACCGCGCTGGTCGAGCCCGCTCGCCAGCCGCTCGATCTGCTCGCTGAAGAGTCCCTCGCCAGCCCTGCGGTGCTGAACGAACACGTTGGGAACGCGGTTGGCGACGACATCCAGGCTGGGATCGAGCTGGATCGTCGCCTTCATGACGACGCGTGGCCGCCGCCCGTAGACGCTCAGCAGGTGGCGGACCAGCAGCAGTGAATCGCCTGGGCCGGCGTGGCGGCTGAGCACGATGACCGGGCGGGCCAGCCGGGCCGCCTGCTCCTCGGCGGTGAACACCGGCTCCTCGACCTCGACGCGCAGCCCGAATGTGCTCGTAGCCGTGTGGTAGATCAGGTCAAGGAACCAGCGCATGATCGCGTAATGGCGGCTCTGGAAGGGCTCCGTATGCATGCGCCCGCCGAACCCGCTCGCCAGCCACAGCCCCAGGCACATGAACAGCGTCGCGGTTTCCGCGGTGAGCCAGACGAGCGCGAAGAACAGCAGCCGCACCCCGCGCATGCGTCCCGTCCCTGACCTCCGCACCAGGCCGAACGCCAAGGCGAGGAGGGCGAGCAGTGGGGAGAGCACCACCAGCGCGACCGCGACGACGATCGCCAGCGGCGCCAGCACGACCCGCCGCACTAGCCTCGGTGGGAGCACGGCTCCTCCGTCCTCGGCGGCCGGATCAGTGGCCGGCCAGCTCGGCGAGGTACCGTGCCGACGCGGTGTACGCGTGCTCGATACTCGCCGCGACCCTAGTCTGGTCGCGGTAGCGCAATTGCGACAGGTCTGGCGGGCGCCGGTCCGTCCCCGCGGGAAGCACGTGTACCCGTACATCGGCGGGCAGCGTCGCCATCTCCTCGTGGAATCGGTGGCGGCGGGCGATCTCGAAGGCGACCAGGCCCACTTCCCATGGGCGGCGGGGAACCGTCAGCGGCCGCTCGATCCGCCCGACATGCAGAACGTAAATGGTGCTCGCTCCCAGCGCAACGGCGCGCCCCAC
>DAITAE010000353.1:0-5388 GCA_036824445.1 Streptosporangiaceae bacterium
GGAGTAGCTTGACCGCGTTCCGGGTTCGAACCGGAGCTTGCGGTGCCTGGCGAGCAGGCCGTTCAGTAGCGCCCCGGGCTCGGGCCCGGGACGGCCGGCCGGGTGGATCCAGCGAACGGGGACCGGGTTGGCGAACCCGGCACTGTGCGACAGCAGATGCCGTGGCGTGATGCGTTCCGCCCACGGCCGGGGCTTCATCGCCGCCAGCTCCGGGACCAGCGGCAGGACGGGCCGGTCCAGGTCGAGCAGGCCGCGGTCCGCGAGCCGCATGGCCAGGGTGGCGGTCACGATCTTCGTCATCGAAAACCACGGGCAGACCATGTCCGCCGACGCAGCCACGCGCGCCGCGAGATCCGCATAGCCCGCCGCCGCCGCTTCCCGCAGCCCCTCCGGCCCCAGCTACCGCGATCGCTAGCCCGGGCACCTGCTGGCCCGTGAGCGAGCGCAGCTGCCCGGCTACGCGCCTGTCCGCCATGGTCTCCCCCGTCAGCCGTGTGGCCTGTATTCCTGAGCACCCAACATCGTCTGCCTGCACGCGTCAAGGCACCCAGTCACCGGCAGAAGACATCCGGGCAGCAGACCGAGCCTGAGACCGGATCACGCACAGAGACCGCCATTGTCCGTGCCCGGAGCGCAAATGGGCGCCGATAGGTGCGACTACCGAGACGTGGTGTCGTCGCTCATGGCGGGCGCAGCGCTGCCCGCTCAACACACAGAGCTGGTGGGTCTGGCTGACCCGCCACCACCCAGACCGTTGGCCACCCGCTCGTATTCGGTGATCTGGCGTCACGCACATCGACCGGCTTGGGCCGCGCGGGGGCCCTGGGCTGCGGCGGGGATGCCATGGAGCCGCGGCGATGAGGAGTCAGCTGTCGTGGCCGGCCAGACGCTGGTACATGGGGGCGAGCACGTCGGCCAGGTCCCGGCCGCGGACGACGATCGCCGGCGGCTCGAAGGAGCGGAGCAGCAGGTCGGGGGCAGTCACCGGGGCGGCGGGCATGGCCCGCAGCCGGGCCGGGCTCAGCCCGGGCGACCAGAAGTCGTCCAGGCACTCGGCCAGCGGCCGGTCGGTCACGTTGATCACCGGGCCCGGCGGCTCTGGCTGTCCGGCGCTGATCCGGCGCAGCGAGGCGAGCAGCTCCTCCCGGCCCCGCCCGCGCCAGGCCAGCATGCCGAACGGGTCGTCGTCGAACGCCTCGGCCAGGACGTAGCAGACCGCGGCCAGGTGCTTGCACGGCACTTCCCAGTCCGGGCAGGAACAGGACATCTCCATGTCCCTGGCCGACCGCGGGAACAGCGGCGTGCCGCACTCAGCGAACACATCCTCGATCTCGTGCGGCATCTCGCCGGCCAGCAGCTTGGCCCGGAACAGCGCCTGCGCGGCCAGGGCCTGTTCGGCCCGCTCCCACTGCCTGGCGGTGAGCGGCATTACCTGGATGCGCACCCGGTACGGTCTGGGCCGCGATCCCTGCACCTGCGCGGTCACGTAGCCGGTGGTCAGCTCGAACCCGAGCACCTGCCCGGCGCGGGCGTAGTTGCGGCCGCGGGCCAGTCTGCCGCTCATGCCCAGCGACTCCAGCACGTCGATGAACCGCCGCGACCACCAATGCTCGCCGATCGCGCCGCGCTTGCTGCGCGCCCGCACGCCGCCCTCGACCCGGCGGGGCCGGGACCGTTCCGGCCAGGGCCCTGGCCATTCGCTCATTCCGACACCGCCTCCGGCGACAGCTCGATCAGCTTGCGCAGCTCGGCCACCGACAGCTCGGTCAGCCAGCCCTCCCCGGTGCCCACGATCCGTTCGGCCAGGGCCTTCTTCTCCTCGATCATGGCGTCGATCCGCTCCTCCAGTGTGCCCACGCAGACGAACTTGCGCACCTGGACGTCCCGGCGCTGGCCGATGCGGAACGCCCGGTCGGTGGCCTGGTCTTCCACCGCCGGGTTCCACCAGCGGTCCACGTGGATGACGTGGCTGGCGGCGGTGAGGTTCAGCCCGGTGCCGCCGGCCTTGAGCGACAGCAGGAACAGCGCAGGCTCGGTCACTTCCTGGAATCCGGCCACCATGGCGTCGCGCTGTTTCTTCGGCGTGCCGCCGTGCAGGTACAGCACCGGGCAGCCCAGCCGCGCGGCCAGGTACGGCTGGAGCATCGAGCCGAACTCCGCGTACTGGGTGAAGCAGAGCGCCTTGTCTCCCTCGGCGATGACCTCGTCGCAGATCTCCTCCAGCCGGGCCAGCTTGCCGGACCGGCCGGGCAGCCGCGAGCCGTCGCCGAGCAGATGGGCCGGGTGGTTGCAGACCTGTTTGAGCTTGGCCATCGTGGCCAGCACCAGGCCGCGGCGCTCAATCCCCTCCTCGGCCGCCTCGATCCTGGCCAGCATGTCGGTGACGGTCGCCTCGTACAGCGACGCCTGCTCGGCGGTGAGATTGCACCAGACCTTCATCTCCAGCTTGTCCGGCAGATCGGAGATGATCGACTTGTCGGTCTTGAGTCGGCGCAGGATGAACGGCCCGGTGATCCGCCGCAGCCGGGCGGTCGCCTCCTCGTCGGCGGCGCGCTCGATCGGGATCTCGTACCGCTGCCGGAACTTCTCGGCCGGCCCGAGCAGGCCGGGGCTGGTGAACTCCATGATCGACCACAGGTCGCTCAGCCGGTTCTCCACCGGGGTGCCGGTGAGCGCGATCCTGGACGCGGCCGGCAGACCGCGGACCGCCTGAGCCTGCCGGGTCGCGTGGTTCTTGATGTTCTGCGCCTCGTCGCACACCACCCGCGCCCACCGGACCCGGGCGAGCTCCTCCCTGTCCCTGGCCGCAATGCCGTAGCTGGTGATCACCAGATCGGTGCCGATCAGTTCGCGGGCGAGCTCGTCGCCGCGGAGCCGGTCTGCGCCATGGTGCACGTGCACCTTCAGCTCCGGGGTGAACCTGGCCGCCTCACGCTGCCAGTTGCCGACCACGGACATCGGGCACACCACCAGCGTGGGCGCCGGCCGAGCAGCCTGGCCCGGCGCCGGAGATCTGGTCTCCACATCGTTCATGACCAGGCACAACGTCTCCGCGGTCTTGCCGAGCCCCATATCATCGGCGAGGACGCAGCCAAGGCCGAGACGGCCGAGGAAGGACAGCCACGCCACCCCGCGCTCTTGATAGGGGCGCAGCTCGCCGTCGAAGCCGGCCGGCGTCTTGACCGGTTCGAGCCGACGGTCGGCCCGGCCGGAGAGCAGGTCGCCGAGCCAGCCGTCGGCGTCCACCTCGACCAGCGGCAGGTCGTCGTCGGCTCCGTCCAGGCCGGCCAGCAGCGCGTCCGAAGCCCGCATCGTCCCGGACTGGCTGCGCTCTAGGAACCGCAACGCCGCGCGGAGGTGCCGGTCGTCGAGTTCCACCCACTGGCCGCGCAGCCGGACCAGCGGGACCTTGAGCCTCGCCAGCTCGGCCAGCTCCCCGGGGTCCAGCTCTTGGTCGCCGACCGCCAGGTCGTAGCGGAAGTCGACCAGGTCGCTGAGGCCGAACTTCGGGTCGGTCACCGATCCGCTCGAGGCCCGCCTGGACCTGGTGGTGAGCTTGAGTCCGAGCCGGGACCGGCGCACCCAGTCCGGCAGCAGCACGCCGAACCCGGCGCCGGACAGCAGCGGCGCTGCCTGCCGGAGGAAGCCGAACGCCTCCTCGGTGTCCAGTGTCACCTCGGCCGGCGCAGGGCTGCGCAGCGCCCGGTCCAGCTTGGGGAAAAGCCTGGCGGCCCGGCCCAGCCCGGCCAGCAACTCCTCCTCCGGGTGCTTGATCCCGGCGGCCAGGCCGGCCGTGGAAGCGCCCGCCCAGACGTCGGCGGCCGGCATCATCAGGCTCGGGTCGTCGGTGGACTGGAGCGCGAACTCGACCCGCCACTCCCCGGGGACCCCATCCGGCGCCCCGCCGCTGCCGCTGGCATCCGCGGAGTTCTTGGCGGCACCTAGCCCGGCCTCCTCCTCCCCCAGCTCCGGCTCCACCAGCCGGAAGCAAGTGCGCACCGGGCCGGCCGGGAGCTGGGCAGCGGAGTGCCAGGCGTCAAGCTGAGTGGCAAGCTCCGCTGCCTCCTGCTCGTCCTCGGTGGTGCTGACCTCGACCTGACCGTCGGCCGACGTGAGCGCCACGATCCAGCGCTCGGCCACCGGGATGCGGGCCAGCCGACGCCCGCGGCGGGCTGGAAGCAGCGGCTGCCCGGCGAGCCGGGTCCGAGCGGCGGCGTCGGTGAGGGCATCCAGCGCGCCGGTCAGGATCAGGGCCGACGACCGATCGTCCGCGTCGGCCGCGCGACACATCGCCGGCATCCCGGCGGCGAGCTCACGCGCGCGTTCGGCGTCGGCGCCCGACAGCACTGGACGCCATCTCGGCGCCGACCCGCCGTCCTCGGCGCGCAGCGCCGGCAGCACCCGTCCCCGGGCCGCAAGATCAGCGCCCAGCCGCGCCACCGCGGCCAGGTAACGCGCGCTGCCGCCGCCGATCATCTCACCTGAGAGCGCGCCGGGCTCGCCGAGCACGGTGAGCAAGTCGACGGCGGGGGCAGGCGCGAAAGCCAGCGCGGGGACCCGCCAGGGTGCCAGCGACACCCGGCGCCCGCCCGGCCGGCTGGCCCCCGCTCCGTCCTGACCGGGCTGGCGGATCAGCTCAGGCGACGCGAGCGGCCCGTCCGTACCGGATGGCAGCCGCAGCGTCAGTTCGTCGTCGACCGCCTGACCGGCCAGGCCTGCGGCCGGTTCGGGCAGCCGGGCGAGCGCGCGCGCCAGGCCCGACGCTTGCAGGGCGAACGGATGCGGCCTGGGAGCACGGGACGGCTTGCCTGGCCGCGCCGGTGCCGCCGTGGGCAGCGCGGAATCCTCGGCCCACAGATAGCACGCCCCGTAGGCCCACAGCCCGTGGATAACCAGCACGCGCACGACTCCTGGCAAACGACCCTGGGCATCAAGCTTGACAGAACGCCGGCCGCGAAGCGCTCAGGACACCCCACCCGTTAACGCGGAGGCGCCTGGTAGCGCCATAGCGGGCCAAATCTTCGCGTTGACGGATGAGCGGCGCGCGCCATCCGGGCCGACACGCAGCGCCTGCGTGGTGGCTGTCGCGCTTTGCGGATTTGCCCGGCGAGCGGAATTCGCCCTCGCTGGCATTCGCTGTCAGGTTGCTGGCCGGTGAGGTGCCGAGGCTGTCGCGTCGGGCGCGCTGACGGGTGACCACCGCACCGGGGTTGGCACAGAAGCGGTGAGCAGGTCCACCACGGCGGGTGCCGCTTCGAACAGCGGGGCGATGTGACCGGACCCGGTGACGATGACGGACGCGCCGTTTGGCAGGCAGCCTACGGCGCCTGCCACGGGCGATAGATCTACGTGCTTCAGCCTATGGTTGGGTCAAGGATCACCCGCTCG
>DAITAE010000839.1:0-1646 GCA_036824445.1 Streptosporangiaceae bacterium
CCACCTACGACGACCAGGGCAACTACGTCTACCCGGATGGCTTCGACCCGGACACGGGCGAATGGCTGGAAGGGTACGACGCGCAGCGCGAGGAGTGGGAACAGCAGTACGCGGAGGCGCGTTCGCGTTTCGAGGCCCACCGCCGCCAGGTCGCCGAGGCGCGCAACAAGGCCCAAGAAGAGGCCGAGAATGGCGAACCCGGCAGCGGCGAGGGCGACGCCGAAGCGCCCGCTGCCAGCCGCGCGGCCTCATCGGCCAGCAGCGAAGACGAGGACACCCCGGCGGGCGCCCTCGCCTCGGACGAAGCGCTCGCGGCACTGCGCGACAAGCTGTCCGGCGGCCAGAGCTAACAAGCTCCCCGGCGGCGAGTGTCGGCGCGCTGACCAGATCACTCTTGTGATCATGACATTGGTGGCGCTCTAGCACGCCCTAAGTCATGATCACGAGAGGACACCGCCGGGGCGGGCCGATACGGCCCGTCTCCCGTACCCGTCGGGCTAGCCTGACAGGCGTGCGAGCGCTCAGGGTCGGGCTCACCGGCGGGATCGGTGCGGGCAAGAGCGAGGTCGCGCGGCGGCTGGCCTCCTATGGCGCCGTCGTCATCGACGCCGATGCGGTGGCGCGAGAGGTAGTCGCCCCCGGCACACCCGGGCTGGGCGAGGTGGTCCAGGCGTTCGGCCCGGACGTCCTTCGCCCCGACGGCTCCCTGGACCGGGACCGGCTGGGGCAGCTTGTGTTCGCCGATGAATCGTTGCGCATGAAATTGAATTCGATCGTGCATCCCCGGGTGGGCGAGCGCATGGCCGAACTGGAGGCCCAGGCCGGCGCGGCGCCGGTCATCGTCCATGACGTTCCGCTGCTGGCGGAGAACCATCTCGCGGACAGGTTCGACGAGGTCGTGGTGGTGGACGTGCCCCCGCGCATCCAGGCGGAGCGGCTGGCCCGCGAGCGTGGCATGTCCAGGGCCCAGGCGCAGGCGCGAATGCGGGCGCAGGCCTCCCGGGAGGAGCGGCTCGCGATCGCCTCCATCGTGGTGGACAACTCCGGCTCTCTCGCGGAACTCGACCGCGAGGTCGGCGAGTTGTGGGCGGAGTTGCGGCGGCGGGCCCGGACCGCCCCAGGATGACCGGACTGGCTTGGCCGGCCGGGCTGTCGTACCCCCCGCCTAGAGTCGTAGCCCGGTCTTACAGTGGAACGTGAGGATGCCCGGGGGAAGAACACCGCCGCCGCGCGTGTTTGCAGCCAGTGCACCGGGAGACGGTGTGCCAGGGAACGAGTCGGTGGCGTGCCGGGAAGGAGTGGTGCCGTGCGTCCAGTTAGCGATCTCCAGCGGAGCGTGGCGCCGTTCAAGGTGGTCACGGACATGGTGCCCGCTGGCGACCAGCCGCGGGCCATTGGCGAGATGGACCACCGGATCCGGACCGGGGCCAAGGACACCGTCCTGCTGGGAGCCACCGGCACCGGCAAGACCGCCACCGTCGCCTGGCTCTCCGAGCGGCTGCAGCGGCCGGTGCTGGTCATGCTCCCGAACAAGACCCTCGCCGCGCAGTTCGCCAACGAGCTCCGGGAGATGCTGCCGGATAACGCGGTGGAGTACTTCGTCTCGTACTACGACTACTACCAGCCCGAGGCCTACGTCCCGCAGA
>DAITAE010000840.1:0-1645 GCA_036824445.1 Streptosporangiaceae bacterium
TCGTGCTGCTGGTGGGCGCCCGGGGGCAGGCCCCGCCCCCCGGCTTTGACCGGGGATTCCCGGAGCTGCATCTGGAGCCGCTGTCAGCAGCGGACGCCGGCCGACTGCTGGACGGGCAGCCGCGACCGCCCCGCGGGCGGGCGCGAGCCCAGGTGCTGGCCCAGGCCGCCGGCAATCCGATGGCGCTGATCGAGCTGGCGAAGGTGATCGCCGACGATCCCGCCGCCAGCCGCCGCTGGGCCGCCGAGCCGCTCCCCCTGACCGACCGGCTGAGCGCCGTCCTCACCGCCCGGTTCGCCGCGCTGCCGGAGCAGACGCAAGCCGCGCTGCTGCTGGCCGCCGTGGCCGACGGCCCGGACCTGAGCGCAGCAGCCACGGCTGTTTCCGGGCCAGACGCGCGGGCGCTGACGCCTGCCGAGCAACTGGGCCTGGTCAAGCTAGACCGGACGGGCCTGCAGTTCTCCCATCCCCTCGTCCGCTCGGCCATCTACCACTCTGCGCCCTTCGCGCAGCGGGCCGCAGCGCACCGCGAGCTCGCCGAGGCCCTGCACGACCGGCCAGACCGGCGAGCCTGGCACCTGGCCGCCGCGGCCCTGCAACCGGACGAGCACGTCGCTTCGTTGCTGGAGGCCACCGCTGTCCAGGCGCAGCGCCGCGGCGGCGCGGCCGCCGCCGCGCTGGCCATGCAACGCGCGGCCGAGCTCAGCCCCGACTCCGGAGACCAGGCACGGCGGCTGGTAGCGGCCGCTTCGGCCGCCGTTCCCACCGGCCAGGGGGACTGGGTGCAGGATCTCGCCACCCGCGCCCTCGCGGTCACAGCCGACCCCGAGCTGCGGCTGACCGCTCGCGGCATTGTCGGCTGGACGCTGGCCTGGTCGGGCCGGCGCACCGCCGCGCTGTCAGCGCTCATCTCCGTCGCCGAAGAGGCATCGCGTGACCAGCCGGCCCTGGCCTGGGACGCGCTCGGGAGTGCAGCCACGGTCGCCTACCAGTCCGGAATGCCCGCCAGCCACCAGGCCGTCAGCCGCGCCCTCGGCCTGCTGGAACGCCAGGGTCCGCCGCCCCCCGGCCGGGCCCCGGGCATTGATGTCAACGTGCTGAGACTGTGGATACGCGCCAGCGCCGACCCGATCGGCAGCAGGAACCAGCTCCTCCCGTACCTGCGCAAGATCGTCGGCTCGCCCATTGGAGAGCCCTTTTTGTGGCGGATAGCTTCGGCCGCATGGCTCCTGGACGAATCCGACCTGGCGATCCGCTGGCTGCAAGACGTCATGCAGCGGCTCCGGGCGCCCGGCGTGCGGGGCATCAGCGGCGGGGGCCTGACCGTGCTGGGGTGGGCCTACATCGACACCGGGCGCTGGGACGAGGCGCTGGAAGTCGCCGCCGAGGCCGCCGGCCTGGCCGAAGCGAACCACATGGAACTCATTGCCGCGTCCGCTGCCGTGATCACCGCCACCGTCCTGGCCCTGCGCGGCGACTCCGCCGCGGCCCGCAGGCACGCCGACCGGGCGCTGGCCACCGTCGATCCGGCCGAATGCGGGCTGGTGGCCGCCCGGGCCCGGCGTGCCCTCGGCGTCGCGGCTCTCGCCGACGGCAGCTACCTCCACGCGTTCACCCAGCTCCGCCAGCTGTTCAGCGACGACGG
>DAITAE010000841.1:0-1645 GCA_036824445.1 Streptosporangiaceae bacterium
AGGCTGCCCGGCCGAACTGGAAGCCAAGCGGCACCGCATCAGCAGCCGCCAGCTCGTCATGCGCACCCTGCTGGCCCTGGCCGGCGGCGTCCACCGGACCGCGTACTGGAACCTCGCGCCCGAGTATCCCGGGCCCGTCGATCACCTTCAGATGATGCACCTGATAATCGGCAAGCTCCCGCTGCTGGGCTACGAAGGTGGCAGTCTCGGCTGCCGCCACCCCACCGCGGACACCTTCGCCCTCCTCGCCGGCGAGCTTGCGGGCGCGCGGGCCGTGACCCGCGCCGAGGCCGGCGACCGGCCGGCGCTCCATGCGTTCGAGGTCGACCGGGCTGGCCGCGGGCCGCTGCTCGTGCTCTGGGAGGACCGCGACGCCTTCCACGGTGAGGATGAACCACCGGTCACCGTCACCTGGCCGTGGCCCGCCGAAACCGCCACCGTCACCGACGTGTTCGGCAAGGCCCGGACCGTGCGTGGCCAGGACGGCCGGATCCGGCTGCCGGTGTCCGGCACCCCCCTCTTCGTCGCGGACCGGGCCGGAGCTGGCCGGGCAGGGAGTGCTGAGCGACGTCATCGCCGTCGCGAGCCGGCGGGCGGGAAGCTCCTAGACCTGCCAGGCTGAGCGCATGACCTGGACTGCGCCGACCCCCAGCCCGGTCGACGGGCCGCTCACCGGTGACGACCGGCCGATCCTGGAGGGCTACCTGAACTGGGAGCGCGCCACGCTGCTGAATATCTGTGCGGGCCTGACCGGCGAGCAGCTGGCCGGCCGGCCCATCCCGTCGTCGAACCTGTCCCTGCTCGGCCTGGTCCGGCATCTGGCCAAGGTCGAGCGGATCTGGTTCCGGGAGCGGGCGGCGGGACAGGCCGTCGGGCCGATGTACGACCCATCCCGCGGCAAGGACGCCGACTTCGACGACGCCAGGGCGGCCGAGGCCATGGCCGACTTCGAGCGGTTGCGGGCCGAATGGCGCCGCGCCGACGAAGCGGTCGCGGGCATGGACTTCGACGACACCTTCGACGTCGGGGGTGAGGCCTATTCCCTGCGCATGGTGTACGTGCACATGATCGGCGAGTACGCGCGCCACAACGGTCACGCGGACCTGCTCAGAGAGAGCCTCGACGGCGTCACCGGACGGTGATGGCGCTCAACGGTGATTCCCGTCGAGGCGGTGCCCACGCTCGCGGGCCAGGCGGGCGAGGAGGTCATTGGCCTTGGTGGCGCCCGTCCCGATCTCCCGGCGCTCGGTCGCGGTTAACTCGTAGACCTGCCGCCAGTAATTGCGCTCGGAGCGGCCGTTGATGTGGCTCAGCCGGTACAGCACCTTGCCGTTTGGCTTCATGATCCACGTCCACGACAGCGTCGCGAGCTCGCTGGTGTAAGTGGTCTCGATCCGCCCGATTTCGCGCGCGATGAACCGAGCCATGTGACACCCCCCTTTCCCCCGGGTGACTCGATCGGCCCCCGGAGGCGCACTCCCGGATGATCACATTGCGTAGTTGAGTGACAGCATATCGGAGAAGGCAACCGGCTCGCCGCATGTAGTCGGTAATTCACGCCGGGTTATCCGGACTGGCCCCACTGACTCGCGCGATCTCACCGCGCAGGCCGGCCCGGCCGCGGGCACATTGCCGCTGGCCTCCC
>DAITAE010000354.1:0-5380 GCA_036824445.1 Streptosporangiaceae bacterium
CGCCGACGCCGTGCTCTGACTGGGACGTGCGAGCGCTGGTCAACCACGTGGTCGCGGGCAACCTGTGGGCCGCTGAGCTGGCTGCTGGGGGCACGATCGAGGGGGTGGGCGACCGCCTGGACGGCGACGTGCTCGGACCGGACCCGGTCGGCTCGTACGATACTTCGGCGAAGGCGGCGGCCGCGGTCTTCCACAGGCCAGGCGCGCTGGACGCGTCGTGTGCCGTCTCCTACGGCCCGGTACCGGGGTCGGTCTACGCCGGGCACCGGTTTCTCGACGTGTTCATCCACGGCTGGGACCTGGCCGCCGCCACCGGCCAGGACACCGCGCTGGACGCCGGTCTCAGGCAGGCCTGCCGGGAAGTCATCGAGCCGCAGCTGGAGGCCTTCCGTGGGGCCGGCGCGCTCGCCGGCCCGCTGCCGGTCCCGGCCGGCGCCTCCGACCAGACGCGTTTTCTGGCGTTGCTCGGGCGGGCCGGATGACGCCGACGGCCGCTGGGCAGCTGCAAGAACTTCTCGCCACGGCGGCGTCGCGGCAGGGCGTCCGGCCGTACGACGCGAGGGCGGGGGCGGCCTACGAGCGCGTCACCATCGGCGGGGATGCCTACTTCGTGAAACGGCTCAGCCCGGCCTCGGATTGGATCATGCGCGTTACTGGCGATCATGTGCACCGCCCGTACCTGGTGTGGCAGGCCGGGATCATGGACCGGGCGCCCGGCTGCATCGACCACACCGTGGTGGCGATGGAGGTGGACGGCACCGGCGACCGTGCCGTGCTCACCATGCTGATGCGCGACGTCGGCGGCTTTCTCGTTCCCCCCGGCGACACCGTCGTCCCACCCGGCCAGCACGAGAACTTCATCGCGCACATGGCCGCCCTCAGCGCCGCCTTCTGGGGCTGGGACGACGACATCGGCCTGACCACAATGGCGCAGCGGCTGCGTTTCTTCGCACCGGACAACATCGCCGCCGAACTCGATGCGGCCGAGGTGCCCCCGCCGATCGCCGCGGCGGCGGCGGGATGGAAGGCCCTGCCCGAACGGTCGCCGCTGCTGGCCGACATGGCACGGCTGATCCACGCCCGGCCCGAGATCCTGACCGAGCCGCTGGCCGCGACGCCACGCACATTCCTGCACGGCGACTGGAAGATGGGCAACCTGGGCGCCCACCTGGACGGGCGCACCATCCTGCTCGACTGGGCCTACCCGGGCGCCGGACCGGTCTGCTGGGACCTGTGCTGGTACCTGGCGCTCAACCAGGCCCGGCTCCCCGAGCCGAAGGAGGCCGTGATCGGCCGGTTCCAGGCTGCCCTTGAAGAACGCGGGATCGACACCGGCGGCTGGTGGGAGCGGCAGCTCGACCTGTGCACAATCGGCATCATGGCCACCTTCGGGTGGGAGAAGGCGCTCGGCGACGCCGACGAGCTCGCCTGGTGGCAGGACCGGGTCGCCGGGGCCGCGGCCGCGGCCCGCCGCGGCACCGGCGCCGACCAGGCGGGTGGATGAAAACCGACCACTACGCACGCTCCGGCCGGCGCTGGGCCCTCGGCGCCGAGCTCGTCTACGGCCCGATAGCCGCCGAACTGGTGGCTATGAGCCCTCATTCCCTGGCGGGCCACACGGTGCTCGACGCCGGGGCCGGCACCGGCGCGGCCAGCTCAGCCCTCAACGCACAGCACGCCCGGGCCCTGGCGACGGACCTGTCGGCCGGCATGCTGGCCTGGGAAGCGGCCGCCAGGCCGCCCTGCGCCGTCGCCGACATCCGCGCCCTCCCGCTCGCCGACGGCTCGGTCGACGACGCCGTCGCCGCCTTCGTGCTCAACCACCTCACCGACCCTGTGTCCGGGCTTGCCGAACTCGCCCGTGTCACACGCCCCGGTGGCGCCATTCTCGCTGCCGTCTTCAGCAACGACAGCCGCAGCGGGGCCCGCGACCGGATCGACGCCATCGCCCAGGCCGCGGGCTGGCAGGTTCCGGCCTGGTACGCCAAGCTCAAGGCGACCGCGGTCCCGATCCTCGGCAGCCGCGCGGGAATGGCATCTGCGGCCCACGAGACGGGGCTCGCCGAGGTCCGCGCCGAGGAACGCCCCGTCGACGTCGGCGTCACCGAGCCAGAGCAGCTGGTCCGCTACCGTTTCGGTCACCCTATCTTCGCCGACTGGCTCGACGCGATCGGCGCCGCACGTGCCGGTGCGCTCGCCGCCGCAGCCGAGCAGGCGACCCGCGAAGAGATGCAGCCGTACCGGCCCACAGTCGTGTTCCTCTCCGCCCGGGCCCCATAACTCAGTCGGCCAAACCCGGCGCTGACCCGGATCCACCGGCGCACGGCCAACGACAGATCACCCCGCCCATGGCGCCGCTCGCTGCCGGACTCCGGGCGGCCACAGGCATAGAAATCGGCGCTCGTTACCTGATTTCCCCAGCCAGCGGCGCTGCGCGGCAGCAACATCGACATCCGGCTCGGCACCGAGGTCAAGGCCCTGGAGGCTACCGCCGGCGGGCAGGCCCAGGCACTGCTGGACGGCGGCCTGGTGATCGAGACAGAACAGGTGATCCTCGCTGTGGGCCGCACCCCGGCGACCGCCGGGCTGGGCCTTGACGCCATCGGCATAACACCGGACGGCACCGGCGCGCTGGCGGTGGACCCGCGATGCCAGGTCGAAGGCCAGACCCACGTGTGGGCAGCCGGGGACGTCACCGGGACCGCACCGTACACCCATGGCGCGAACTACCAGGCGCAGGTGGTGACACACAACCTGCTGGGCGGCGACCGGGTCGCGGACTACCGCGCGATCCCCCGCGTCGTTTACACCCATCCCCCCATGGCCAGCGTCGGAATGCCAGCAGAGCGGGCACGCGATGACGGCATCGACGTGATCACCGCGACCACAGACATGTCGCAGCTGGCGCGGACGGCCACCGATGGGGCAGCAGGCGGCTTGCTGATCCTTGTCGCGGACCGGTCGCGGCACGTGCTCATCGGGGCCGCTGCTGTCGGGGCGGCGGCTGATGAGTGGATCTCAGAAGCCAGCGTCGCGATCCGCGCCAGCATCCCCCTGACAACCCTGGCCGACGTCGTGCACCCCTTCCCAACCTTCGCCCAGGCATACGAAGTTCCGCTACGCGAACTCACCGCCCAGCTTGCCTGAACTTCCCGCTGACCCTGCAGGCAGGGGCAGCATCATCCACGCGCCAGGCCGGGCACCGCCCGCACCTGACCGGATCGTGGCCCGCCCGGGCTTGGCTGTCAGGGTTGTTAACCGGCGAATCTGCTGGGTAGAGCATGGTCCTGCAGGTGACCCTTGAACGGGGTCGGAGAACCATGGCGACGAGCAAGCAGACCCGGGCGGCCAGGCGCAACGTGAAGAAAGCCCAGCAAGCCGCGGTTAGCAAGAAGACGATCACGCATCTGCTGGCGAAGACCCGCACCGCGCTTGGCAAGCAGGGCGCGGCCGTAGCCCGGCGCAAGCGCACCGGCGGCGCCTCGCCCAAGACCCGCGCGGAGCTGTATGAGATGGCCCGGCAACGCGACCTGCCGGGCAGGTCGAAGATGGGCCGCGGCGAACTCGCCAGGAAGCTGGGCGAAAAATAGCGGCTGATTGGCGGGATCCCGGTGGCCGAGTCAATTCCATCCGCAGAGCGTTCTCGCATCAGCCGGTGGCTGTCGAGGGTGGACCGGCAAGCGTCCCGGCCGCTGGCCGCGGTGGCCGTCGTCACCGCGGCCACAGTATGGATCGCCATCAGCATCGCTGCCGGGTTTCCCGCACGGTGGGAGATCATCTTCCAGACCCTGGTGACCGCGCTCACGCTCACCATGGTCTTCGTCATCCAGCACACCCAGGCACGCCACCAGCGTGCGACCCAGCGCAAGCTCGATGAGATCCTGCTGGCCATGCCCGGCACCAACAACTCCCTGCTCAGGCTCGAGCACGCCTCCGATGAAGAACTGCGCGCCGCCGCAGACCAGCATCGGGAGATCCGCCAAAACAGACTCGATGGCCATCCCGTCCCTGGTGCAGCCCACTCAGCCGAAGAAAACCCGGCTCAGCGTCCTTCCTAACGCCGTGGTGGCGGCGCCCCCGGATATCGATGCCAGCAACGCCGGGTGGCTGCGGGCGGTTCTCCTCGAAGCCGCGGCCCGCGGCGACGCCACGTTCGTGGTGGACATGACCGCCACCCAGTTCTGCGATTCGGCCGGGCTCGGCGTCTTGGTGCGGGCGCACAAGCGGGCCCTGGCCGACGGCGGCGAGCTGCGGCTGGTCATCCCCGCCAGCGCCATGGTTCGGCGCGTCTTCGCGCTCACTGGCATCGACCGCGTGATCCCCAACTTCCCCGGCCAGAGCGAGGCGCTGGAACCGGCGCCTGCCGCCGCTGCCCGGCCGCCGCGCCGGCGGCGGCGCACCAAGCCGGGGATGCGCGCCCGGGCGGACCGGCCGCCGCGCGATCCCGGCGCCAGCACCAGCCCGGCCTGATGGCCCACCCCGGTCAAGAGCCGGCTTGGGCCGCGGCCGGCAGCCGGGCGCCTGGCACGTTAAGTCCTGATGACCCTGGGCATGTGCCGCGGCGCGTCCCCCGCCCGGCAGAAATCTGCCGCGCACCTGCGTCTGGCAGCTTACGCCTCAGCCATGAGCCGCGCGGTAGGGCGCTGGTAACTTCGGCTGCGTGGCAACCCCACTATTCACGTCGGCAACGGGGAGTTATCTTGTGGCTACGGTTGACGAACCAGCCGGGCCCCCGTGCGTGCACGTCTAGCGTTCCAACCCCTGTGCGAGGGTGACAGCGGTAGCCTAGACCGGCTTGCACCCGGCCCCGGCCGGTTGTCTGCCTGGTGGGCTTTCGCGTCCCCCGTACGCTGCCCCAGGCGGATGCGGCCCGCGCTTGCGTCGCCCCCGTTACGCCGCGCGGGCCGCCCAACCGTCCACCCTGCCACTTCGCCGCCTACTCCACCAGCGGTTACCCCGCTACGGTGCCCGGCTCATGCCACGGCAGGTACCACACCGACCGGCAGCCCGGCGCCGCGTTGCCGGACACCGACGATCGGGGTTGTTGTCCTGGTGATCGGCCTCATACTCCTGCTCCTGGCTCGATGGGCCGGGCCGTCGGCGGCCGCCGACATTATTGGTAACAAAGCGGGCGGCGGGTACTCATGGCCGCAGAATGGCAGGGGCATTTCAGAGCTAGCTCTGCGGGCCGCCGCACCCGAATTCCCTGCCTCAGCCCGGTTCGTCATGACCGGCCCGGTTGTGACCGGGTCGAGCGCATCGCGGTTGTGAGCAGCACGGGGTATGGCCTCCTCGGGGCGGGCGGTGAGACGCCGGGGAGCGGAGTTAGGTGCCTCGGTGTATGTTCTGGGCGCTGGCTTGGGCTTGGGGGCGATCACAG
>DAITAE010000355.1:0-2555 GCA_036824445.1 Streptosporangiaceae bacterium
AGCGGATGCGGAACGTGCCCGAATCCGGGTGGCGAAGTCGCCAGATGCCGGAGCAGCCCCCTCCTGACTGCTCCGGCATCTGCTCGCACATGTACTGCGTGATCTTCCAGTAACCCCCGTGCGTTCCAGAACGAACAGCTGCCGGAGACGCGCTGGTAGCGTCTCGCCGACAGCGCGGATGGTGATCGTCGCCTGGCTTGTTGCCCTGGCTGCCGCCCGGCTTTCCAGGTCGGCGCCCTCCAGGTCGGCGCCCTCCAGGTCGGAGCCGATCATGCCATCACCTCGGCGAGCACCTGCTGGGTGGTGAGCTCGTGCCCGTGGGAACTGCGCGCGTGCTCGCGGATGGCGGCGACAAGCTGGCCGAACTGGTCGTCGCTAGCGACCCGGAACTCAACCCCGCAGGGGCAGCGGCCGACGTGCCCGGCTAGTGCACGTCCGGTGAAAGCGAGGTCAAGCGCGACGCACGGCTCGTCCCCCTCCACCCAGGCGTCGTGACCGGCCGACACCATGTGCGCGTCACCCGGGCCGAAGTCGTATTCGCGGCCGTCGACCATGCGGACGTGGAGCCAGCCGGAGATGATGTAGCCGGTGTGGGCCACCTGGCAGGCTTCCGTGCCGACGACCGGCTTGACGTCGGTCGACCACTTCCAGCCGGGCTGATACACGGTGCGGGCGATCGTGACGCCGGGCAGGTTGACCACGTTGAGCGAGGCGTGTTCGAACGCGTGCCGCTCATCGGGTATCTCGATGTTCTTGACTGCCACGATTAGTTTCGTAGCCTCGAGCATCCGGTGTTGCCTTCCCTTGGCCTGGCTTGCCAGGCCAGCATGCAAGCCGGCCGCCTGCCGTCACATCGGGAACAACACGTAGATGCCAGCCGGGCCTACGTAGTGGCCGGGGGAAGAAACGCCCGCTGAGAGTCGCGGGCTGCGGCCGGTGACGCGGCCGCCACCAGGCCGGTCCGGGAGCGGGCACCGGTCTTGCGCAGCAGGCTCTCGACGTGCTTTTCCACCGTCCGTGGCGACAGCTGCAGCCGCGCTGCAATCTGCTTGTTGGCCAGCCCGCCGGCGATGAGGCGCAGCACGTCCGCCTCCCTGGCGGTGATGCCCGCCGCCACCCAGGGATTGGGCTGCGACTCCTTGAGCAGTTCGCGGCAGCGCTCGGCCAGGCGGGGCAGGCCCCGGCGATCAAATCCTGCCTCGGCTTCGGCCAGCCAGCGAAGCGGGTCGCCCCATCCGTCGGCGAGAGCGGCGGGGGCGGCGCAGAACCTCGCCAGCTCACCCCAGGCCTCGCCGTTCGTGAAGCCAGGGTCGCAGCCCGCCGCCAGGTCGCTGGCCCGCTGCCGCTGCCCGGCTCGCCCGGCCAGAACCGCCTCGGCATAGCCGATAAGGCTCCGGTTGTGGCGGATGGCGCCCACGCCCAGCCGGCGGGCCTCCTCGATCGCCCGCGCCGCCCGGTGATCACCAAGCGAGGCCAGGAGCAGCGGCCACATCGCCCGAAGCCCCGCCGGCTCGGCATGCGGAAGGCGGGCCAAGATCGCCATCCCCCGGGCGTAGGGTTCCACGGCCGCCGCGGCCTCACCACCGAACAGAACCACCGCCCCCCGGCCGGCCCAGCAGATGCCCTCGACCATCTGGTCGTCCGGAGCGGCCGCGATGGCGCGGGCGGCGTAGCGCTCTGTGTGCCCGGCGTCGGCGCGCATGCTGGCGCTGCCGGTAAGTACCGCCAGCGCCTTGGCCCGGACCTGGTCCAGGCCGAGTCGCTTGGCCAGGTCGATGGCGGCCTGCGCGTGGGCATCACACGTGTCCAGTTCCCAGCGGCAGGTGAAGGCCGCGGCGAGCTGGAGATCCAAAATCGCCACGGTACTCAGCGCACCCATCTGCTCGGCAGCGCGCCGCGCCTCGGACAACCGCTCCACTCCGGCATGATCAAGTAGGTCGATGGTGCCCAGCTCGTGCAGGGCGCGCAGCCGCCACAACGGCAGGCCGGCTGCCTCCGCGGTGACCAGCGCGCTCTCGAACGCCGCGCGGGCGGCGCTGAGATCACGCAGCCGGTGGCTCCGGCCGATGAGCTCCAGCGCATGACAGCGGACATCCGGAGCACTGCCCTCGGCGGCGAGGACGTCCTCGGCGAAAAGCCGGGCCTCATCTAGGTCATCGGCGGCGAAGGCCACCTCGGCATCGATAACGCCCATACGGGCGCGCACGCCAGCCGGTGGGGCGGTTCCGGCCAGGCGCCGGGCGGCGCCGAGGTGGTGACGGGCCATCTCCCACCGCGAGGCGCCCACCGCCGCCTGGCTGAGGCGAAGGTGAACCTCCGTCCGGAGTTCCGCTGCCTCGGTCCCGAGCCGGGTGATGAGATGGCCACCGGCTGCCGCTGCCTCCTCAACCCGCCCGGCCAGGGCCAGCGCTTCGACCAGCAGAAGTTCCGCCTGTTCCCGCTCGGGAGTGCCTTCGAGGAGGTCAGCGGCACGCTGCAGGGTACCGATCGCAGTAGCCAGCGCCCCCCAGGCCAGCGCCTGGCCGCCGGACTCGCTCAGCAGCGTTCCGGCCCGG
>DAITAE010000355.1:2655-5379 GCA_036824445.1 Streptosporangiaceae bacterium
GGCAGCGGCCTCGATCACCGATCGCTGCGGTTCGCTGAACCCGGCCAGGCGCTCGCGGACCGTCTCGGTGAACGACTCCGGCAGCCCGGGTGACGCCAGCAGATCTTCCACCAGCAGCGGTACTCCTTCGGCGGAGGCCTGCACCCGGCGCAGGAGTTCCGCCTCTGCTCCCGGGATGCAGGCATGGACCATGCGCGCCATGTCCTCATCGCTGAGCCGGTCAAGATCGAGGTGAAGTACGCCGGGCCGGCCCCGCAGCCGGCGGGCCACTTCCAGCGCGGCCGACGGCCGGTTGTCGCGCAGGGTAAGGACGCACAGCAACGACTCGCCATCAAGATGCTCGCCCAGGTACTCCATCAGGGCCACGGTGTCCGGGTCCGCCCAGTGCAGGTCCTCCAGCACTATGACCAGGCCCTGCGGCGCGAGGCGCCGAAGAAGCTGGATCAGCGCCTCACCGCGGATCCCAGGTGAGACCTCTCCACTCCCCGGAGCGCGGCCAGCCATCCCCGGCAGCAGCGCGCTCAGCGCGGGGAGCCAGGGCTCCATCGTCGCGTCATCAGGAACGGCCCGGTCCCGGAGGAGCTGCACAAGCGCGTCCGTTAGCGGCCGGTAAGCAGTGGTCGCTGACTGCGGCACCGCCCGGCTGGTAACGACCCGGATGCCACGGCTGGCCGCCCGGCTGGCCGTCTCCAGGGCCAGCCGCGACTTGCCGATCCCCGGCTCCCCGGTGATCACTACACACCCGCCGTGCCCGGCCATAGCGGCCGTCAGCGCCGCATCGACTGCCTCCAGCGCGGCGTCCCTGCCGATCACGACCGGGCACAATACCTGCGCCATCAGCCTAGTCTGACACCAAATACCTCGATATCGGAGAAAGGTCATCGGTTTCCGGGAACGGGCGGCGCCAGAATCCCCGGTTGACCAGGAGAGTCATCGGCGCCGCCGCCGGGCTCCTGCCCGCCCTCCGCGCAGCCCGCATGTCGCCCACCCAAGCACTCTGGTCGCTATGAACCGCCACGGCCAGACACAGTGACCCACGATGAGCTGGAACGCAAGAAATCCACATCTGTGCCAGGCCGCGAAGACACCGTCAGGCCTCGCTGACCATACAGAATTAGGCCGTTCTGGCGCGTCCCCGGCGGCCATATTGCTGACCAGTCTGCCGACCATAACGGCGGCTCTTCGCGCGGCGGCCTCAGGGAAGTCCGTGACGTTCTGCGATTCGTTGCCGGGCTCGGATACCTCCGCGCGTCCGCGGGAGGTGTTCTCGCTGCCGTAAGCGGATGTTACGTCCTCGGACATGCGCGCGCTGCTGATTGGATCTGGCCCCGCGGCGCCAGTGCCGCGAGGTATCTCAACGCGGCAGGTGCGGGATGGATGGGCTGGTGCGCATGGGCCACGCGGTCGGTGGCTGGACGGGGCTGCGCCGTCCTACTGGTGTGCGGTCCGCGGCCGGCGACCGGACAGATCCTCTACGGCCTGCTCGATACTGACGACGTCCTGCTCGACGTCCTCCATGTACAACCGCCCAGCGACAACCTGACCGCCAGTGACCTCGAACAGCGTCACCCCGCGCATCTCAAAGGCCTGTCCATCGCTGCGGGTGCCCGACCAGCGCCATTCGGTCCAGGTCGTGTCACCGTCTTGGACCGACCGGCAGATCTCGGCGCGCAAGTCGGGGACCCCGGCGAGCATGGCCTCCCAGTTGGCGAGCATCTGGGCTCGCCCCGCGAAGGCCCGGCCCGGATGCACCGGCTGCTCGCTGCGGTAGTCCTCGTGGATCAGTCCGGCCACGGCGTCGAGATCGTGCGCGTTCACGGCAGCGGCCAGCCGGTCAATCACTTCGGTCATCAGGCCCTCCCCCAAGCTCACAGGCGATGCCGGCCAGGTGCCCCGCCATGGACCCCGCCGCTGCGCAGCACCCCAGCGCTCGACGGCCGCGGCCATGGCATACCCATCCCGCCCAGCCAACACGCCCACCGTCGCATGCGGGGGCCCGCCGGAACCAGGGCAAACGAGACCGGCGTCAACAACAACGTGCCCGCCATGCATGACAAGCCGAGCTGTCACGGCAGCCGTTCATGAATGAGTAGGCGCCGACGGCCGCGCCGATCATCCCGCTCGGCGTAGTGCCGGAGACCGGCCGCGCATGCCGTTCATGATCATCTGGGCCTGGTCCCTGGCCCGGGGAGGGTCTTGGGCCGGGTACCTTGCTCCCGTAGCGTTGTCTCACTGGACCCTTACCGTAGTGACACCGGGAGCAGGCATGACGCAGACCCCGCCTTATCAGGTAACCGACCCGGCGACCGGCGAGGTAACCGAGACGTTCCCCTTCGCCACGGACGCGGAGGTCGCGGAAGCGCTCGCCGCCGCGACCGAGGCGTTCGCGGCATGGAGGCTGCGCCCGGTCGCCGAGCGCGCCGCGGTCGTAAAGCGGATCGCCGAGCTGTTCACCGAGCGCGCCGCCGACCTGGCCGCGCTGATCACCAAGGAGATGGGCAAGCGGCCCGCGCAGGCCGTCGGCGAGGCCGAGTTCTGCACCGACATCTTCAATTACTACGCCGACAACGGGCCCGGGCTCATCACCGACAAGCCGCTGCCCGGCCATGACACCGCGCGCGTCGAGTACCGGCCCGTCGGCCCGGTACTCGGCGTGATGCCGTGGAACTACCCGTATTACCAGGTGGCCAGGTTCGCCGCGCCCAACCTGATCGTCGGCAACAC
>DAITAE010000842.1:0-1644 GCA_036824445.1 Streptosporangiaceae bacterium
TTCCCGACCGGCTCGCCGCCAAGGCCGACCCGGCGCTGATCGCCGGCGACGAGCAACACTTCGCCGCCATCGCGGAGAGCCTCGAGCAGTCGATTGCCGGCTTGTCCAGCCGCCTCGATGCCGAGCTCAGGGCGCCCGGCGGCATAGGCCAGAAGGCGTTGGACCGGGACATGGAGATCCACCGGCTGACCGCTCGCCTGCGCACCCTGCGCCGGTTCGGCCTGGACCTGTGCCTGGGACGCATCGTCGGCGCGGACAATCCCGAGCCCGTGTACGTCGGACGGCTTGGCCTCAGGGACAGCGCGGGCCGTCGGCTGCTGATCGATTGGCGTTCCCCCGCGGCTGAGCCGTTCTTCGGTGCGACCCACGCCAACCCGATGGGTCTGGCCAGCCGCCGCAGGTATCGCTGGACTCAGGGCCGGGTCAGCGACTACTGGGACGAGGTGTTCACCCCGGACGGGCTCGACGGGCACGCTGCGCTCGACGACCAGTCCGCCTTCATCGCCAGCCTGGGCGGCAGCCGGTCAGACCGGATGCGGGACGTGCTCGGCACCATCCAGGCCGACCAGGACGCCATCATCCGGGCGGGATCCCGTGGCGCTCTCGTCGTGGACGGCGGCCCGGGGACCGGGAAGACCGTGGTCGCTCTGCACCGCACCGCCTACCTTCTCTACTCGGACCCTCGCCTCGGTCACCGCCGGGGCGGCGTGCTGTTCGTCGGTCCGCACCAGCCCTACCTGGCCTACGTCTCCGACGTGCTGCCCAGCCTCGGCGAGGAGGGCGTGCAGACCTGCACCCTGCGGGACCTCGTCCCCGAGGGCGCCGCGGCAGCGATCGAGACCGACCCGGAGGCGGCCCGGCTGAAGTCGTCCGCGGACCTGGTGAAGGCGATCGAGCCGGCCGTCAGGTTTTACGAGAACCCGCCCACCAAGGGGATGACGGTCGAGACCCACTGGTCCGACATCTGGCTCAGCGCCGACGACTGGGCCGAGGCGTTCGGAGCAGCAGAACCCGGTACTCCGCACAACGAGGCGCGCGACCAGATCCAGGAGGAGCTGCTCACGATCCTGACCGACAAGTACGACGGCGACGTTCCGGCTGACGTGCTCCGCAAGTCGCTGCTGCAGAACAAGGAGCTGCTCACGGCCCTGAACCGCGCGTGGCCGCTGATCGAGCCGGCTGATCTCGTCGGGGACCTGTGGTCGGTACCCGCCTACCTGCGCATGTGCGCTCCCTGGCTCAGCCCCGATGAGGTCCAGCGGCTGCAGCGCGCGGACGCCCGGGCCTGGACGGTGTCCGACCTGCCGCTCCTGGACGCGGCACGGCAGCGGCTCGGCGACCCGCAGGCGTCACGACGCAAGCGCCGGCGTGACGCCGCTGTCGCCGCCGAACGCGAGCACATGGACAGGGTCATCGACAACCTGATCGAGGCCGCCGACGACGAGTACGGCGTCGGCCTGGTGACGATGCTGCGCGGCGAGGACTTCCAGGACGCCCTGGTCGACGGGGCGGCACTGCCCACCGCCGATCCGGACCGGCTCGCCGGCCCGTTCGCGCACATCGTCGTGGACGAGGCGCAGGAACTGACCGACGCGGAGTGGCAGATGCTGCTGCTCCGCTGCCCGTCCCGGAGCTTCACCATCG
>DAITAE010000356.1:0-5377 GCA_036824445.1 Streptosporangiaceae bacterium
GCCGAGCCGCCGCATGCCGCGCCGCTGGCCGTTAAACCGCTGGCGTCGGTGACCACCGAGCCACAGCCCGAGGAGCCCGTGGCCGCCGAGCTGCCGCCTGCTGTGTCGCTGGTCGCCGAGCCGGTGGGCGCCGAGCCACAGTCCTTTGACCCGCTGACCGCCGAGCCCCTGGCGCCCCTGCCGCCCGTGCCGTCGGCCGCCGAGCCGCTGACGCCGCTGCCCCCCGTCCCCGTGCCGCGCGCCGCCGATGTACCGCCTGTCGCCGCATGGGCCAGCGCCGCGTGGGCCACCGCTGCCGCTCCGGCCGCTGCTGTGCCACCCGCCAGCCTGCCCGGCCGCCGGACTCGGCTGAGGACCAGCGTAAAGATTACCGAGCGGTCGGCGATCGGCGACGAGCTGCGGATACCCATCGCATGGTGCGAGATGGGTTCGTGTATCTCGCACCACGAGGATCCGGCTGCGCTTGGCGAGGCCGACATCCGCGCCCGTGCGGTCGCGGAAGGATGGCGCGTCGATGCGCTCGGCCGGCTGGCCTGCCCGAAATGCCAGCAGAGCGACGCCTGGTTCTGGACCGCCCAGCCGGTCGCGCCATGGGACCGGGAAACGGCTGTCGCCAGGACCACCCTGATGGCAGCGGTCGTACGCGAGCACGCCGCCTTCACCGACGCGACCGAAAGGGAAAGGGGGGTGATCCCAGACGCCCGGCCGGCCGTCGGCGTTTCGATGGCCCGGGGACGGCACCGGGAACACCCCGGCCGCCTCCCTCGCGGTCCGGTGGAGGAAAGTCGTGAGAGCCACTACACCGTGTGACCGCGACCGGATCGAACCCAGGGCGCCGGCCGCACCGGCAGTACGGCTGGCGGACAGCGCAGGCTGCCGCTGGCTGACATCCGCCGCCGAGATGGCCGCCCTGGCGAGCGGCAGCTGGCCCCCATACCCAGATTCCGCCCCGGTGCGCTGGACCTGCTTCCCAGGGACTGCGACGCCCAATCCCGGTGTGGACGCCAGCCGGGTCCGCGCAGCGCGCGCCTTCACCGTCAGCACGTTGCGGCAATGGGGCGTGGCAGAACGCCACGACGACATCGCAATCGTCGTGTCGGAGCTGCTGACGAACGCGCTGCGGCACGGGCTGCCGGCGTCCGGCGACACCCGCACCAGGAGGCCGATCCGGCTTGGCCTGCTTCAGCCCGGCCACTGCGTGATGTGCGCGGTCGCCGATCCCAGCAAGGCGGCCCCGGTACCCAGGCAGCCGACGCACTTCGCCGAAACCGGCCGCGGGCTGCACATCGTCGCCGCCCTCAGTGACCAGTGGGGCTACACCACGCCAACCGACATGGGAAAGGTCCTGTGGGCTCTGTTCTCCACAGAGCTCACGCCGCGTCCCCGGTACCCGGACCCCCGCCCGGCTAGCGGCAAAATGCGTTGACGCTCATCGCCCTTCCGCGCTTCACCGGCGCACACCCAGCCTGATGCAGCACTAGCTGCATGCGGGCAGTGCACGCGGCCGGGCGGCAGCGGACGAGGTCACCGTGGCCGCATCCCGGTCGTGGACGTCGACAGCGAACGCGGATCGCGCGGCCGCCAGGCCCCCCGCTCGACGGCCGCGAGGAACCGGTCCACGACCCCGTTGAACACGTCCGGTTCCTCAAGGTTGGCGGTGTGGCCGGTCCGGGGGAGGACGGCCAGACCCGACGTGGAGATGGTGCGCTTGAGCATGAGCACGGTCTCCAGGCATCCCTCGTCTTCGTCGCCGACGACGAGCAGCAGCGGGGTGCGCACCTGCGCCAGCTCATCGCGCAGGCGGTACAGGGAGGGCCGGGCGGCCTGCACGCCGCGCATCGTCAGGGCGGCCCCGAGCGCCGAGTGCTCACCCAGCGCGGCCGCGAACTCCGCCCAGCCACGCGGGTTCTTGTTCTGGAACTGCACCCGGGCCGGGCCCAGCGCATAGCGGGCGGCGACCCGCTCAGCGCCCTCGGTCTCGAAGGCGGTGGCGGTGGCCTCGCATTCGGCGCGGAACGCGCCGGCGCGTTCCGGCAGCGCACCATATCCCGCCCCGGCAACCACCGCAGAGGCGACCCGGGCGGGGTGGCGCAGCGCCAGGTGCAGCGCGGTGAACCCGCCCATCGACAGGCCGACCACATGTGCCCGGTCCGCGCCGAGCCCGTCCAGCACGGCGATCGCGTCGGCGACGGCGCGTTCCTGCGAGTAGGCGGCCGGATCACGGGGCACGTCCGACGGGGGATACCCGCGGGCGGCGTAGGTGAGGCAGCGGTAGCCGCCGGAGAAGTGCCGCACCTGCGGTTCCCAGCTCCGGTGGTCACCGGCGAACTCGTGGATGAACAGCAGCGGCGCGCCGGTTCCGGTGGCGCCGGTGGCCTCGGCGTGGAGCCTCACGCCGTCGTCGGCTGTGATCGTCGCCATGCCGCGCTACCGCCCGGCGGCCGGGGCGGCGCCCATGATGTGCCGATAGGTCCTCGCGGACGCGGCGGCGGCGTCCCCGGCAGCCAGCGCGTCGAGGATCTCGTCATGCTGGCGGGCCGACTCGGCATGCGTGCGGGACACCCTCGGGCCGCCGTGCAGCGATGCCCACAGCAGCCGCATGAGCGACAGCAGCAGTGGGCTGCCCGCGTACTCGTACACCGTGAAGTGAAAGGCCCGGTTCAGGTCCGCGTACCCGGGGTCGTCGTCGCCGAGCGCACGCATCTGGTCATTCAGGCCCCGGAGCGCCTCGATGCCGTCGGCGTCGATCTTGCGGGCCGCCAGCGACGCGCCCAGTGACTCCAGCGCGGCCCGGATCTGGAAGTTCTCCTCGACCGGGCCATCGTCCGGCTCCACCACGGTGAATCCCCGGTGGGTGTCGCCGACCACCAGCCCCTCCGACGCCAGCATCCGCAGTGCCTCACGGACCGGTGTCTGGCTGACATGGAACCGCTGGGCGAGGTCCCGCTGCCGCAGTTGCTTGCCCGCGGGCAGTTCGCCGGTGATGATCAGCTGGCGGATGAGGGCGGCCACCATATCCGTTTTGCTGACATAGCCCGGGGGCGCGATGGGCGGGGGATCCACGCGCGCCGCCGTTGCGGGTGGCGGGGCGGCGCCTCCCGTGATCGATGGCGCGCCGGTCCGTCGGCTCATGATGGCTCCGCCTTCCGGTCCTGCCTGGCTGCGGCGAGGCTGCGCACCCGCGGCGGCGTCAGCGGCAGCCGCGCCACGCCGCCGGCCAGGCCGAGCGCGTCGCGCACGGCGCTCGCGACCGCCGCGCCCGCCGCGCTGATGCCGCCCTCGCCCGCGCCCATGACACCGAGCGGGTTGCCCGGCGACGGGGCGAGCTGCGCGAGCAGGACATCGATCGGCGGGACGTCGGCAGCGGTGGGCATCTGGTACTCCATGAACGTGATCGCCTGCGGCTGGCCGGTCTCGTCGTAGGTGAACTCCTCCAGCAGCGCCCCGCCGATTCCCTGCGCCGCGCCGCCGCGGAGCTGTCCTTCGACCAGCATCGGGTTGATGGCCCGGCCCACCTCGCTGGCCACGAGATAACGCAGGACGCGCACCCGCCCGGTACCGGGGTCGACCTCCACCACGGCGAAATGCACGCCGTACGGATAGGTCATGTGCGTCACGTCGAAACGGCGGCGCGCGGCCAGCCCGGCGGGTTCGCCGGGCCGCAGATAAGGACTGGCCGGGGCGGCCGCCCTGGCGACGTCGCCGAGACCGACCGCGACCGCCGGGTCGCCCCGGACGCTGACGGTGCCATCGGTGACCACCAAGTCGTCCTCGGCCGCCTCGAGTATCCGGGCGGCAAGCTGGGTTGCACGGGCCCGGACCGCGGACGCGGCCTGGTGCACCGCGTTCCCGGCCACCACCGTGGACCGCGATGCCCATGACCCGGTGCCGAACGGCTGCAGATGTGTGTCCCCGTTGACCACGTCCACGGCCTGGAGGTCGACCCCGAGCGCGTCCGCGGCGATCTGGGCGAGCACGGTCTCGATGCCCTGCCCCAGCGACGTCCCACCGGAGAACACCCGCACGATGCCGGTCTCGGTGACCGCGACGTCGGCGGTGTCCCGCGGCCCGAGCCCGCTCTTCTCCAGGTAGACGGCGACGCCGAGCCCGCGCGGCCGACCGGTATGCCCCGCCCCGCCGGCCTCGTCGTGGTAGCCCAGCCGTGCCACCTCCGCCGCGGCGGCGGCCAGCAGCGCGGGATAGTCCCCGGTGTCCAGCACCACATCGGTTCCCAGAGTGGTCATGGCGCGCCGGTGGGGGAGCTCAGCCGGGCCCAGCAGATTGCGGCGGCGCAACTCGATGCGGTCGATGCCGAGCCGGTCAGCGGCGACGTCGAGCAGTTGCTCGCGCGCGACGGTGCCCTCGTACCGCCCCGGCGCCCGGTAGGTGCCGCATGGCGTCTTGTTGGTGAGAACGACCTGGACCCGCCCCCGGTAGGCGGGCACGCGGTACGGGCCGGGCAGCATCGCGACCGTCAGCTCGGGCACCGCGATGCCGTGGGTGCGGCAGTAGGCGCCGTTGTCGTGCACCACCTCGTCCGACAGGGCACTGATCCGGCCCTGAGCGTCGAACGCGGCAGCAACCCGGTGCGACTGCTGCCGGGAATGGTTCACCGCGACCAGGTGCTCGGCGCGGTCCTCCGCCCACTTGACGGGCCGGCCCAGCGTGCGGGCCAGCCACGGCACCAGGTAGTCCTCGGGGTAGAACTCGCCGCGTACCCCGAACCCGCCGCCCGCGTCGACGGCGTGCACGTGGATGAGATTCTCGTCGATCCCGAGCATGGCGGCGAGCACGTCCCGGTTGAACACCGGAACCTTGGTCATGCCGAAGATCGACAGCGCTCCGGTTCGCGGCTCGGGGACAGCCAGCAGCGCACGCGGCTCCAGCGGCACGCCGCTGTGCCGCCCGATCGCGACCTCGATCTCCACGACGTGCGCGGCCTGCCGGAACGCGGCGGCGGTGTCGCCGTAGCCGAGGGTGAAATCGGCGGCGACGTTCCCGGCCGGGAACAGGCGCGGCGAGCCTGGGCGGCCCGCCTCGGCGGCGTCGAGCACCGCCGGTTCCTCATCGATGTCGATCTCGACGAGTTCGGCGGCATCCTCGGCGGCGTACGGGTCGTCGGCGACGACGACGGCGAGAGGTTCCCCCACGTACCGCACCACGTCGGCGGCCAGCACCGGCTGCAGGTAGCCGCTGAGGTCGAGGCCCTGGACGGCCAGGCGCACGGGGATAGCCAGCCCGGCGGGCACGTCGCCGGCGGCGATGGCGGCGGTGACCCCGTCCGCCCGGCGGGCCTGGGCGAGGTCGACCCGGCGCACCCGCCCGTGGGCGATGGGGGAGCGCACCACCCGCGCCCACACCTGGCCCGCCGCGCTGA
>DAITAE010000357.1:0-5369 GCA_036824445.1 Streptosporangiaceae bacterium
ATGAGGATCACCTGGAAGGCCGTGTTGTGCACCAGCCAGCCCGCGAACATGAACGGGTACGGCCAGACCGGGAGCGGAAATGTGCCGTTGAAGAACGCCGCGTTCGCGTTCTGGTAGAAGGCCCAGCCGAACGTCTTGGCCATCAGCAGGAAGAAGATCACCACGAGGGCGGTCGTGATCCACAGTCCGAAGAACATGCCGCGGAAGACGCGCTTGAAGTCACTGGCGCCGCGGATCTCGCCGTACAGGCTGGCGCCCCAGTTCGGCCACAGGATGAAGAACATCATGTTCGGCACCAGCAGCAGGGTCGCGCCGAGCGGCCCGAAGCCCAGCGAGGGGGCCGTGTACCCGGCCTTGACGGCCGCCGCGTTGGTGGCCGCGTAGGCGTGGTTCACACCGAACAGCTTGCTGGCCTCCTGGTTGAACGAGGCTATGAAGTCGGCGTGGCTGTTGATCAGCAGCAGCACCACGATGACCGCGAACCCGATCAGGCCGCCGTAGATGCACCACTTCTGGATCCTGGCGTATCCGGCCATCCCGATCGAGACCAGGACGCCCGCCAGCACGATGGTAATGAGGGAGACGACGAAGATCCCGTTGTCTGTGCCGAACCAGGCGGCGCCGGACGGGCTGCCGAGTGTCGCCCACAGCGGCTCGAAGAACTGGATCGCGAGGATGTTGCCGTAGATGGGCGCCCACAGCCAGAGGATGAACCACCAGCCGGTGACCGCGAAGACGAAGCCGACGCCGCTGCCGAGAATCCGGGTCTGCCAGACGTAGTCGCCGCCCGCCCGCGGGATGGTAGTGATGAGCCCGGTGTAGGCGACGACCAGGAACGACACCAGGATCGCCGAGATCACCACCGACGTCAGCAGCTGGCCCGTCGGGAACGAGGGGCCCGCGTAGGTGAACGTGAACAATCCCAGGGTGACGAAGTTGGTTGACAGCACGGCATAGATCAGCGAATCCCGGACGTTCCAGCCCCGGACAAGGCCGGTGGCTTTCCGCAGGAAGAGCGCCGGTCTCTCGTCGCCGAGAGCTTCTGTGGCCATGCATACCTCCCAAGTGTGGGCTGATCAGGGGGCGAAGTGATCGACCTGCGGCGGGCGGGGCGGCCAGGCGCCGATGCTCAACCGTTCACGAGAAGATACTTCGAGACTTTCCCCTTCTTCGGGTCAAGTTCGAGCAGGGCACCTTGCAGGACGCCATCACCATAGACGCTGCCCGGATTTATGGCGAGGGTCCTTCCCATCTTCTTGATGCCCCTGCTCTCGTGAATGTGTCCGTGCACGGAAAGCATGGGCTGATGGCGAACGATTGCATCGCTGACTGCGGTCGAGCCGACCGGCTTCATGACCGCGCCGCCGTGCATCGGGCGCAGGTTCGCGTCCAGCGCCGGCGCGTCATCAAGACCACTCCCGTAGGGCGGCGCGTGGAAGTTGAAGATCGCCCGCCCCATGTCCGGCACCAGATTCGCGACCGCTTCGATCTTGGCCGCTAGTTCCTCCTCCGGCGCCTCGCGGAAGGTGTCCCATGGCGTGGGGTTCGTCCACCCCATCGACACCAGGTGGAAGCCGCCGAGATCGATCAGCTTGCCCTCGCCGAACGTCACGTACGGCGAGGCGTCGATGACGTCATCGATCTCCCAGATGTCGTCGTTCCCGCCGTTGAGCAGGCACGGGATCTCGCCGCCCTTGAGCTTGCCGTCCGCCATGTCCAGCCAGCGGTCCAGCGAGGCGATCATCTCCACGCTGAACCGCCGGTCGACGGCGCCCTCTTCCTTACTGAGCTCGGTCAGCTCGTCGGGGGACATCACCGCGGGGTACGAGCCCCTGTTGCGGATCTGGCGCTCGGCGTCAGCGAGCTCCTCCCTGGTGTCCAGGCGCACCGTCTCTCCGGCCAGCACTACCTGCCAGTACCCGTTGTGCTCGGTGATCGGCACCATCACCTTGCCGGTGACGTCACCACCCAGGATCACCGCGTCGGCCTTGTAGAAACTGGCCGCGTTGAGGAATTTCCGCCAGCAGATCTCGGACCCATGAATGTCCGTGGCGAAGAAGACTCTCATCGGACTAACCCCATGCCTTCCCCAGACACCAGGCGCCACAGCTGCGCGTCATGCGCAACCGCCTCGCGTTCTGTGCAACGTCTAGCACTGGCTGATTGCGGCGTCAAGCTGCCGGATATCAGTGCGCGACCTCCTCGGGCAGCTCGTACCAGCGGACGCGGTCACCCGCCTTCGCCCGCAGCCGCCACTTGACCGTCTTGGGGGTGTCGGCGGCGAGCTGCGACAGCCGCTGGATCTGGTCGAGGGGATCGAAGGCGGCACCGGCCGGTATCAACTCCGGCTTCTCGGCGATGAGGCCGGGCAGCTTGGCGAGGTTGCCGGTGACGGTCCGCCACCAGCCCCAGTCCGCGCCCAGCAGCTGGCAGAAGCGGTCGGTGTCCAGGCTCACGCCCTCACCGCCCAGCGGCAGGGCCGCCAGCAGGTGCACGATGTCGTGCACATCCTTCTCGTTGAGCTCGACTATCTGGAGCTTGGACAGCAGCACGTCGATCGCGTCGACAGTGAGCGGCTGGCGGGAGAACGACGGCCGCAGGTCCAGGGTGTGGCACATCGTCAGCTGGTCGACCATGACGTCGATCGGCCGCCCGGAGGGTGCGGTGAAATACATCTGCTGGTGGCCGCTGAGGTTGTTGAACCGGCGGTCCGGCTCGCAGCCACTCGTCTCCAGGTAGGCCGCGATCTTCTTGCGCTCCTTGGTCAGGCACGCGAAGTCGATGTCCTGGTCGCGGCGCAGCCGGGGCGGGTACTCGGGACACAGGACCCGGACGGCCAGGCCGCCCAGGAGCTTGAGCCCGAGCCCGGCGGCAGCGGCGCCGCGGGCCAGCGCCAGGGCCTCGGGCAGCGGGTCGTGGGCGGACGCGGAGGTGGCGGCATCGGCCGCGTCGGGGGCGGACATACCAGCCCCGCTCCCTTCTCTTCACGGGCGCTCGCAGACACGCCTGCGCCCGCCAGCGTTTCCTGCTCAGCGAGTATGCCACGGCGCCCCGGCCGCGCCAGGCCCGGCTGTTGACGCGTGCCGGCCCGCTGGCCATCCTTGTTGCATGAGCCAGAACGAGGTTGCGCGCAGCGCAACCTACCGGTCGGCCGAACGCGTGCTGACGCTGCTCAGGAGCTTCGACGACAGCCGAGAAGAACTCGGCGTGGCCGACATTGCGCGGGCGCTGTCGGTGCACAAGTCAACCGCCTCCCGCCTCGCAGCGGCGCTGGAGCGGACCGGGTTCCTCACCCGCGTCGGCAAACGTTACCGCCTGGGGGTGGAGATCATCCGGCTGGGCGCGCTGGCGCTCCGGAGCTTTGACCTGGTCGGCACCATGCAGCCAGCGATGGAGAAGCTGTCCCAGCGGACCGGGGAGACCGTCAACCTCGCGGTTCCCGACGGCGAGAACGTGCTCAACGTGGCGGAGGTGCCGAGCACCTACATCCTGTCCAGCTCGGGGGGCTGGATCGGCCGCCGAACCAGGCCGCACGCGGTCGCCAACGGCAAGGTCCTGCTCGCCTACGGCGCACTGAGCCAGCCCACGGCACTGGAGCGCTACACACCGCAGACGATCGTCAGTCCCGGCGCCCTCGCCGACGAGCTCGCCAGCATCCGCTCCGAGGGCTACGCCACGGCGGTCGCCGAACTGGAGGAAGGGCTGGTCGCGGTCGCCGCGCCCGTGTTCGACCCGGCTGGCAGCTGCGTCGCCGCCCTGTCCATCTCCGGCCCCGAGTACCGGATGCGCCCCGAGACGCTGGATTCGCTCGGGCGGCTGTGCGCCAGCGCGTAAGGGCGTGTCCGGTTGTTCCGCGGCAGGATGGAGATCCGCCTGACATGCCTGGGCCCGCCAGCGGCGCCCGTGAGGAAGGGAACACACGATGAGTGAGCACCTGCTGTACATTGGCGGCGCCTGGCGCCCCGGCGGCGGGGGCACGGCCCCTGCGGTCAGTCCCTCCTCGGGCGAGCAGTTCGCCACCGTTGCCGTGGCCGACCCGGGCGACGTCGACGCCGCCGTCGCCGCCGCGCAGGCGGCCTGGCCAGCCTGGGCGGCGCGGTCCGCCTTCGAGCGGGCGCAGTGGTGCTCGGCGGTGGCCGCGGCGATCACCCGGCGCGGCGAGGAGCTGGCCCGCGCGCTCACGCAGGACCAGGGCAAGCCGCTGGTGGCCGAGGCCCGCGACGAGGTCGATGAGCTCGCGGGGTACTTCACGATGGCGGGCGAGGACGCCGTCCGGCTGGCCGGCGAGATCCCGCCGTCGGTGTCGGCGGACCGGCGGGTCCTGTCCACCCGGGTCCCGCTCGGCGTGGTCGGCGTGATCAGTCCCTGGAACTGGCCGTACACGATGGGCGCGGAGCTGTTCGCACCCGCGCTCGCGGCCGGCAACGCCGTCGTGTGGGTGCCCGCCCCCACCACCACCGCCTGCTGCGCCCTGCTCGCCGAGATCATCGCTGGCGAGGGCACTCCGCCCGGCGTGTTCAGCTTCGTGGCCGGCCCGGGCCCGGTCGTCGGCGATGCGCTGGCCGGCCACCCCGGCGTGAACGCGGTGGGCTTCATCGGGTCGGTGGCCACCGGCGCATCGGTCGCCACCCGGGCGGCGGGCAAGACCCAGCTGCTGGAGCTGGGCGGCAACGGGCCGATGGTGGTGCTTGAGGACGCCGACCTCGGCCTCGCCGCCGACGCCGCGCTGGAAGCCGCCTACCTGTGCGCCGGCCAGAGCTGCACCGCGGGCGAGCGGTTCCTGGTGCACTCCGCCGTTCGCGCCGAGTTCGTCGACCGGGTGGTCGCGGCGACCAAGGACCGGATCAGGCTGGGGGACCCGTTCGACCCCGCCACCACCATGGGCCCGCTGAACAACCAGCCGACCGCGGACAAGTTCGCCCGGCACGTCGGCACGGCGGTGGCGGCAGGGGCCCGGGTGGACTGCGGCGGAAACCTGGCGGCCGACTTCCCGACCGGGCTGTACGCCGAGCCCACGGTCCTCGACGGGGTCACCCTGGACATGGAGATCGCCCGCGAGGAAACGTTCGGCCCGGTGGTGCCGGTCATCGAGGTGAGCTCCGCCGCCGAGGCGCTCGAGCTGACCAACGGATCGCCGTTCGGCCTGACGGCGGCGGTGTTCACCGGTGACCTGGAGCGCGGGCTGGCCTTCGCCGAGCGGGCCCGGGCCGGCTGGGTGAACATCAACGCCTCGACCAACCTGTGGGAGTCCCACCTGCCGTTCGGCGGCCGGTCCGGCTCGGTGAGCGGGCGCGGGCGGGTGGGCGGCCGCTTCGCCATGGAGGCGTTCACCGAGCCGAAGACGATCCTGTACCCCGCGCCGCACCTGG
>DAITAE010000012.1:0-20360 GCA_036824445.1 Streptosporangiaceae bacterium
GCGCCTGCATCGGCGGCAGCCGCATGCCGGAGCGGGAGCTGAGCCGTGAGCAGCGCCCGGTCGGCGAGCACGGGCCCGGCCAGCACGGAATCGGGCTCCACGGGATCGACCGGCACCCAATTGTCCGGCGCGGGATTGTCCGGCACGCGATTGGCCGGCGTGGGATTGGCCGGCGCGGGCCTGGCGGCGCAGATCGTCGGCCTGCTCACGCGGCGGCGGCAGACCGTCGCCGTCGCCGAATCGCTCACCGGCGGCCTGCTTGGCGCCGCGATCACCACTGTTCCCGGGGCCTCATCGGTCTTCCGTGGCGGGGTGATCGCCTACGCCACGGACGTGAAGGCGGCGCTGCTGGGCGTGTCAGCGGCACTGCTGGCGGAGCGTGGCGCGGTTGACCCCGACGTGGCGGGCGCGATGGCAGCGGGGGTGCGGGAACGGCTGGGAGCCGCGATCGGGGCGGCGACCACCGGGGTGGCCGGGCCCGACGCGGCTGACGGCAAGCCGCCCGGCACCGTCCACATCGCGGTGAGCACCGTCGGCGGCACGGTGGTCCAGACGCTGGCCCTTTCCGGCGGCAGGGACGAGATCCGGCGCGACACGGTGGAGCGGTCGCTGCGGCTGATGTGGAGTGTGCTCTGGGAAGAAAACCCGTGATTACAGCGTTACGTCGTCAGCGAACACGGATGCATGCGCTCTC
Source organism: Streptosporangiaceae bacterium (assembly GCA_036824445.1). Taxonomy (GTDB): domain Bacteria; phylum Actinomycetota; class Actinomycetes; order Streptosporangiales; family Streptosporangiaceae; genus UBA9676. Next base: position 695 of record DAITAE010000012.1, read on the forward strand.
CCGTACTGTCGGTGAAGGCAGGTACCGTGGTTGTGTGAGACTGACCTCGGCAAGACTGACCTCGGGAAGGGAGCGCGACCATGGTCCTGCTTCGTCACTTGCTTGGTGACGCGCTGCGGCGGCTGCGTCTGCGGCAGGGTCGCACCCTCCGCGAGGTTTCCGCTGCCGCCCGGGTGTCGCTGGGATACCTGTCCGAGGTTGAGCGCGGCCAGAAGGAAGCGTCCTCGGAACTGCTGGCGGCGATCTGCTCAGCCCTAGGGACTCCGCTTTCGCAGGTATTCCGGGAAGTGTCGGACAACTTCGCGCTCGCGGAACTGCAGAGCGAGCCGGTGCTCGCCGGGGCCAGGGAGCCGGTACTGGAGGCGCCGGCTGCTGTCGGCCGTCCCGCCGTCGGCATCAGCACCTCGCGCTCGGCGGATGCGCCGCGGGCGTTCACGGGCACCGGGCGGCCGGAGGTCCGGCTGGCTGCGGGCCGCGAACTTGGCGCCGGGCCCGGCAGGGTCCTCGGCCCCGTGCAGCTGCCGCCAGGCCAGACCGCGGCCTTCGACGACGAGGTCGCCCGCCGGATCCGCGACGTCACGGACATGGTTCCGGTCTGATCAGGCAGGCCCGCTCGCCCATGCCCGCGGGTCCTCGGCGAGTTCCCGGACCCGCAGCGGAAGATTGCGCGTGACGATGTCTTGCAGCGTCACCTCTTCCAGGATCGCGCGCTCGTTGGCGCGCAAAGCGATCCACACGGTCTGAAGCGGTTCCGCGGCGCCGCTGTAGCCCACCTTCTCCGGCCGCTCGCCGCGCACGCCGACCAGCGGCCCGTCGATGGCCCTGATGATGTCGGCAAGCGAAATATCGGCCGCCGGCCGGGCCAGCCAGAACCCGCCTTCCGGGCCGCGCTGGCTGCGCACCAGGTCGGCCCGGCGCAGCTGGGTGAGGATTGCCTCGAGAAACTTGGCCGGAATGCGCTGTGCCCGTGCCAGCTGCTCGGCAGTGATGTGATTGCGCTCGGTCGCCGCAAGCTCGATCGCGGCGCGTAGCGCGTAGTCGGCGCGGGCGGACAATCGCATATGAAGCATTATGCCTGGTGCGGCCCGCTAGGGAGCGCCACGACAAGCCGCCCGCACCCCCGCCCAGTGCGCGCTCCCCCGGTAAGCCGCCCAAATCACCAGTTCACTTTCTGCCCCTATAGGGGCCGATAACCGAACTGTTGGCCTGTGATGAAGGCGTTCAGCTGGGCATTCAGGGTTGTCCACAGGGTTGAGCTGCTCGTGGCGTGGGGTGGCACTGAGGAGTGAGGCTGGTACGCATGGCCGATCAGTTCCTTGGGTGCCAGCGCGACCTGCTGCTGTGAGTCGGCCACCCTGGTGGGCCAGGCACTGCAACGCCGGGGCTGGCAGGGGATGCTGCGCCGATGCGGATGCTCTGCCGAGGTCCGTCTTGATTGGCAGTTCACATTTCTGCCCTATGGCGGCGAAGGCAGAACGGCTGATGCTCAGGGAGCCCTAGCGGCGCAGGCGCAGGCCACGCGGGGTGGGACGGAACCCGGCGTCGGCCAGGGCCTGGGCCAGTGGCGACTCGTACACCCCCGCGCCGTCGGCCCGCTCGACGGTGAGACGGCCAAGCGCCCCGCCGCGCACCGCCTCCGCGAGGCCGGCCGCCGCCGGGACCAGCACCGCCGGGTCGCTCGCCCACGACAGCAGCGTCTTGCCGCCGCGCTCCACGTACAGGATCAGCTGCCCGCCGGACAGCACCACCAGGGCGCCGGCCTTGCGGCCGGGCCGGTGCCCACCGGGCACCTCGCCGGGCCGGGCAGGCCACGGCAGCGCCGCGCCGAAGGGATTGGCCGGGTCGGCGGCAGCCAGCACCGTCACCGGCGGGCCAGGAGCATCCTTCTCCCCCCCGCGTCCTGCCTCCGCGGGCCCGGGGGCCCACCCGGGCGGCTTCCCCGGGTACTGGGGTGGCTCGGGCTGAACCGGGGCCACCGTCTCCGCCGCCATCGCCCGCATCCGGTCCACGGCGCCGGGCAGCGCGAACTGGGCGCCGCCCAGGCCCTCCACGAAGTAGCCGCGGCGGCAGTGCCCCGCCTCCTCCATCGCCCGCAGCACCGGGTAGAGGGCGCCGAACCCACCGGGCGCCCGTTCGGCGGCGACCGCGCCCCTGGTCAGGATGCCGTGCCGTTCCAGCAACGTCCGGGCGACTGCGTGCAGCCGCCTGGTCGGGTCGGGGTCGGCGCCGGGCAGCAGCGACCAGCGGCCGGTCACGGTGGGCGGCCCGGTGCGGCTGGCCGTCGCCGGGCGTCCCGAGCCCGGCCTGCGCGTTCCGAACCGGCCCGGGCGGCTGGGAAGCGGCAGCCAGCCGGGGTTGCCGAGCCCGCCCGGCCCACCGGGCCCGCCGTGCCCGTTCGGCCGTCCCAGCCCGTCAGGCCGTCCCAGCACGTCAGGCCGTCCCGGGCCGACGGGGCCCGGCCCGCTGACCGCCCCGCCTGGGCGCCCGGCCTGCCGGCCGCTATCCGCCACCGGCCGCCCCGTGCCCAGGACCGTGCGCAGCGGCGCCAGGGTGTCGTTCGTCAGCCGTCCCGCCCACACCAGGTCCCAGATCGCCGCCGCCACCGCCCTGTCGGTCAGGCCACGCCGCTCCGCCTCCGGCAGTAGTGCCGCGGCCCGGTCGGCGAGCATCCGGAAGAACATCCCGCCGCCGCCGTCCAGGATGGTCAGCACCGCCTCGTGCAACGGCGTCATCGTGATCTCCGGCGGCGCGGGCAGCAGCAGCGGGGCGGTGTGGGCCGGCGCCAGCACCAGCCAGCCGTCGCCGCCCGGCAGCCCGCCCGCGCCCGCCCAGACCACCTCCCCGGCGACGGTCAGCTCGTCCAGCAGTGCGCTCTGGTAGCCGGGCACCCGGCCGGGCAGCACGAGCTTCTCCAGCGCGGAGGCCGGCACAGGCGCCCCGGCCATTTGCTCGATCGCCTCGTACACCGCGTCCGCTTTCGCCACCCGCCAGCCCCGGCCGGGCCCCGGCGCGCCGCCGCGGGCGATGGCCGGCTGGCCTGCGCTCTGCCAGGCGGGCAGGAACGCGCCGAGCACCTCCGGCGGGACGGGTTCGGCCTCTTTGCGGAGCCTGGCCAGGCAGCGGCGCCGCAACAGCCGCAGCACCTCGGAGTCGCACCATTCCGTTCCGCGGCCGCCGGGCAGGAACTCGCCCTCGCCGACCCGGCCCTGCGCCGCCAGCCGCCGCAGCGCGCCGGCCACCACCCCGGGGCCCAGGCCGTAGCGGCGCGCCACGTCTGCCGTGGTGAAGGGCCCGTGGCAGCGCGCGTACCTGGCCACCAGGTCTTCCAGCGGATCTGGCACCGGCTCGGTGAACGCAGCCGGCACGCCGAGCGGCGGCGGCACACCGAGCGCGTCGCGCAGGCGCCCGGCGTCCTCGACCGCTGCCCAGCGCGCCTCCCCGCTGATCCGCACCTCGATGGCCCGGCGCTGCGCCGCCAGCTCGGCCAGCCAGCCGGGCGCCTCCGCAGGCTCGGTGCACCGGTCCGCGACCTCGGCCGCCGACAGCGGCCCGATGGTGCGCAGCAGGTCCGCGAGCCCTTCCAGATCGCGGCATGCACGGCCGGGGGCCAGCCGCTGGAGCTCCGCCTCGGTCTGCTCGACCACCCCAGGATCGAGCAGTTCCCGCAGATCCGCCTGGCCGAGCAGCTCAGCGAGCAGCGACGAGTCCAGCGCGAGCGCCTGGGCACGGCGCTCGGCCAGCGGCGAGTCGCCCTCGTACATGAAAGCGCCGACATACCGGAACATCAGCGACCGGCCAAACGGCGACGGTGCCGGGGTCTCGACCTCCACCAGGCGGATCTTGCGGCCGGCGAGATCGCGCATGAGGCCGGCCAGCGCCGGGACGTCGAACACGTCCTGCACGCACTCCCGGACGGTTTCCAGCACGATCGGGAAGGTGCCGTACTTGGCCGCGACCGCGAGCAGCTGCGCGGATCGCTGCCGCTGCTGCCAGAGCGGGGAACGCCGCCCCGGCCGGCGGCGCGGCAGCAGCAGAGCCCGGGCGGCGCATTCGCGGAACCGTGACGCGAACAGCGCCGAACCGCCCAGCTCGGCGGTGACCAGCGGCTCCACCTCGTCCGCGTCGAACTCGGCGATGCCTGCCGGTGGCGGCTCGTCGCTGTCGGGTACGCGTATCACGATCCCGTCGTCGGTATGCAGCGCCTGCACATCCATGTCCTGGTAGCGCTCGCGCAGCCGGGCCGCGATCGCCAGCGCCCACGGCGCGTGCACCCGCGCCCCGTACGGACTGTGCAGGACCAGCCGCCAGTCCCCGAGCTCGTCCCGGAATCGCTCCATCACCAGCGTCCGGTCATCGGGCAGGTAGCCGGTGGCTTCCCGCTGCGACGTGAGGTAACGGATCAGGTTCGCGGCCGCCAGCTCGTCAAGGCCGGCGGTGCGCAGCGCCCCGGTGGCCGCCTGCTCCCCGGCCGCGCCGAGTTCGCGGCAGAACGCGCCGAGCGCACGGCCCAGCTCGGCCGGCCGCCCGGCCGCGTCGCCGTGCCAGAACGGCAGCCTGCCGGGCTGGCCCGGGGCGGGAGAGACGAGGACCTGGTCGGCGGTGATGTCCTCGATCCGCCACGAGGTGGCGCCGAGCACGAACACGTCACCGACCCGCGATTCGTACACCATCTCCTCGTCGAGCTCACCGACGCGGTGGGAGTTGCGGCCCTGCCGCTGCGCCCCGGCCAGGAACACGCCGAACAGGCCGCGGTCGGGGATCGTGCCGCCGCTGGTGACGGCGAGCCGCTGGGCGCCGGGCCGGCCGTGCAGGGTATCCGTGGTGCGGTCCCAGACCAGGCGCGGCCGCAGCTCGGCGAACTCCTCACTGGGGTAGCGGCCGGCCAGCATGTCGAGGACGGCCTCCAGCACCGGCCTGGTGAGGCCGCTAAACGGCGCTGCCCTGCGGACCACCTGCTCCAGCGTGCCAACCTCCCAGTCGTCCATCGCGACCATGGCGATGACCTGCTGGGCGAGCACGTCGAGCGGGTTGCGCGGGATACGCAGCTCCTCGATCGCCCCGTCCCGCATCCGCTGGGCCACCACGGCCGATTGCACGAGGTCGCCCTGGTACTTCGGGAAGAACACGCTGCGGGACACATCGCCCACGTGGTGACCGGCCCGCCCGGTGCGCTGCAGTCCGCTCGCCACCGACGGTGGGGACTCCACCTGTATGACCAGGTCCACCGCGCCCATGTCGATGCCCAGCTCCAGGCTGGAGGTGGCGACCACGGCCGGTAGCCGGCCCGCCTTCAGCGCCTCCTCGATCTGGACCCGCTCCTCCCGGGAGACCGAGCCGTGGTGGGCGCGTGCGACCTCGGCGGGCGCACCGGCCGAGGTGCCCGACGCCATGATCTGGGCGGGCGGGGCGGGAGCGGCCACCGGGGCCGGCACCGGCTCCTCGTCGTCACCGGCCGCCCGCTCCGCCGCGAGCTCGTTGAGCCGGCCGCAGAGCCGTTCGGCAAGGCGGCGGGAGTTGGCGAAGACGATCGTGGACCGGTGCTGCTCGATCAGGTCGAGCACCCGCTCCTCCACGTGCGGCCAGATCGAGCGCTGAGCGGCGGGCGCCGGGGCGACCGGGGTGGAGCCGTCCGGTCCCTGCGGGCCGACAAGGACGCTCGGCACGCTGTCCGGCCCGGCACCCGGCGTGACCGCCGCGGGCGCGTCGAGGTCGGACATGTCCTCGACCGGGACCACGATCTTGACCTCGATCTGCTTACTGCTCGGCGGCGCGGCGATCGTGACCGGCCGCGACCCGCCCAGGAACGCGGCTACCTCCTCGGCCGGCCGGACCGTCGCCGACAGCCCGATCCGCTGAGCGGCGCCGGCCCGGGAGGGCGGCCCTTGGGAACCCGCCGCGCCGTCGGCCGCCGGGGGTGACCCTGCGGGACCCCCCGAACCGGCGGCCCCGGAGCCTTCCGGGGCGGCCCGCAGCGCGTCGAGGCGCTCCAGTGAGAGCGCCAGATGAGCGCCGCGCTTGTTGCCCGCCAGCGCGTGAACCTCGTCCACGATGACGGTGTCCACCCCGCGCAGGGCGTCACGGGCCCTGGAGGTCAGGATGAGGAACAGCGACTCCGGCGTGGTGATCAGGATGTCCGGCGGCTTGCTGGCGAGGCGCCGGCGCTCGTCGGCCGCCGTGTCGCCGGTGCGGACCGCCACGGCGATGTCGGGTTCGGGCAGGCCGCGCCGCTGCGCCACCTGGCGGATCCCGGTCAGCGGTGCCCGCAGGTTACGCTCGATGTCCACCGCCAGCGCCTTCAGCGGTGAGATGTAGAGCACGCGGCAGCGCAGCTTCGGGTCCGGGGGCACCGGGTCGGCGGCCAGCCGGTCCAGTGCCCACAGGAAGGCGGCCAGCGTCTTGCCCGATCCCGTCGGCGCGACCACCAGCGTGTTGTCGCCGCTCGCGATCGCCGCCCAGGCCTGGGCCTGCGCCTCGGTCGGCGCGCTGAATGCCCCGGTGAACCAGTCGCGGGTGAGCGCGCTGAAGCTGCTCAGCGGGTCGGTCCGGCCCGGCGCGCCGGTGCTCGCGGGCACGCTCACGTCTCCCGGCGCGGCGAGCGCGGCCCGGGGCGTGGTCCGGCGGGCAGGCATACCTCCATCCTGCCTCCTGCCGCCGACAATCCGGGCCGTCAGCCGTGGCGCCGGACCGCGAGCAGGCACACGTCGTCCTCCCGCGCGTCCGTGCCGAGCAGGGAGTCCCGCACGGCGGCGCAGGTCTGCTCCGCGGTGAGGCCGGCCGATCGCCGCATGACGCGGGCCAGCGCACGCTGGCCGTCGGTGAGATCGCGGCGGCCGTTCTCGATGAGGCCGTCGGTGTAGTTCAGCAGCACGCCGCCGACGGACAGCCGCCGGCGGCCGACGGTGAAGGTGGCGTCGGGGCTGGCGCCGAGCATGCTGCCGGCCGCCTTGTCGAGGTAGCCGACCTGGCCGGTGCCGGTGGCGATGAGCGGGGACAGGTGGCCGGCGTTGGCGTAGCTCAGCTCGCCGGTGGCGGGATCGAGCACGGCGTAGACGGCGGTGGCAAACGCCTCCGGCAGCAGCCGGACCAGGGCCGTGTTGGTTCGCTCCAGGACCTCGCCGGGATGCGGGTAGTCGATCGCGTACGCGCGGAGCATACTGCGGACCTGGCCCATGATCGACGCCGAGGCGATGCTGTGGCCGGTCACGTCGCCGATGACCAGCCCGACCCGGCCGCCGTCCAGCGGGAAGGCGTCGTACCAGTCACCCCCGACGTTGGCGCCCTCGGTGGCGGGCAGGTAGCACACCGCGAGATCCAGCTGGCTGATCGTGGGCAGGGTGCCGGGCAGAACGGAGCGCTGGAGGGTCTCCGCGATGGTGTGCTCGCGGGCGAACGTGTCCGCGGTGGCCAGCGCGTCGGCCAGGCGCCGGGCGAACTCCTCGATCACCGCGATGTCCGTGCTGGTGAAGCCGGGCCGGTCGGCGTCGCGGGCGAGGGCGAGGACACCGACCGGGCGCTCGTCCACCAGCAGCGGGGTGGACAGGACGCTGTCGGCCTCCAGCCGGGTCAGCACGTCGACCAGCCCAGGGGCGAGGTCGTGCCACTGCGACAGCCGTGCCTTCGCGTTGCGCAGCAGCTGGCTGGTCCTGGTGGAGTAGGCGGCCTGGACCGACATCGGGCCTGCCGGGGGGATGTTGTGCTGGCGGAACTCGGCCAGCACGGGGGCGCGGGCCGGGTCGCGGTGCGCGAGCGAGGTGGCGCGCAACGTGCCGTCCGCGGCCGGCTGGTACACCACGCAATGGTCGGCCAGCGCCGGCACCACCAAGTGGGCGGCGTGATCAAGCATCTGGTGCCGGTCGCTGGTGGCGGCGACCATGTCCCCGGCGCGGAGCAGGAACGTGAGCCGTTCGCTGGCCCGGTCTGCCTCGGCTTTGGCGGCGCGTTCCCGGTCGGCCAGCTCGGCGCGTTCCCTCTCGGCGCGTTCCCGTCTGGCGCGCTCCCGTTCGGCGCGCTCCCGCGCGCTCAGGTCCACGACGAACTTGACCCAGCGCAGCGGATCGCGGCTGATCACGGCCGCACCCACCAGGACCGGCACGCGGTGCCCGTCCCGGTGGACATACTCCTTTTCGAGTGGCTGGAAGGCTCCGGCCCGGCGCAGCTGCTCCAGGGCGTCCTGGTAACCCTTGGACCATTCGGGGGGAGTGATCCCCTGCAGGGAGATCCGCCCGGCCTCGAGGTCGTCCCGGCTGTAGCCGATGATGTCCAGGAACGCGTCATTGGCCTCGTAGACCTGCTGCTCACCGACGACCACGACGCCCAGCACGTTCGCTTCCCACAGCCGGCCGAGCAGGCTGGTGCCCTCGCGCAGGGCCGCCTCCACCCGGCGCTGCTCGGTCAGGTCGGCGAACATCGTGTAGACCCGCTGCGGCCGGCCCTGATCGTCCCGGCCCTCGGGCACCGCGGTGGCCCGCAGCCAGCGGATCTCGCCCGTCTGTCCGTGCGGCACCCCGAGTACCACGTCGCTGACCGGTTCATCGGTGCGCAGCGCCCTGCGCATCGGCAGCTCATCGATGGGCATCGGCGAGCCGTCCTCCTGCACGGCCCGCCGGAGGCTGGCCAGCGGCCAGGCGGTCATCTCGGACTCCGCAAGCCCGAGGATCTGCCGCGCCGCCGGGTTGGCCCCGAGCACGGTCCCGTCTGCGGCGTAGTGGATGACGCCTTGTGGCATGGTCTCGAACACTCCGCGGAGCCGCTCCTCGGTCGCGGCGAGCCGGGCCGCCACCTGCTCCAGTTCACGCCGGTCCCGGACATGCGTGGTCACATCGGTGGCGTACAGCAGGATTCCCGCGACACCCCCGTCGGCGTCGCGAACCGGCTGATAGACGTAATCCACGAACCGCTGTCCGGCGTGCTCGTCGGGGCCGAACCGGATTCTCGCCTCGCTGCCGCTGACCGGTTCCCCGGAATTCATGACCTGGACGAGTATTTCTTCCTGGTCGGCCAGTTCCGGCAGCACCTCCATCAGCGGCCTGCCGAGCAGATTCCGGCCGCCTACCAGGCGGAAGCAGGCGTCATTGGCGAATTCGATAACCAGGTCGGGCCCGGTCAGGAAGGCCAGGGCTGCGGGCAGGCTCGTGAGCAGTTCTCGCATGAGAGCGAGCCCATTTGTCAAGGTCTCCCGTTGTGGGACCGGGACGGAGATTTTTGCCCCCCGGATTGCGCCACGTACCGCCCTGCTCGGCAGGATATCGCCAGCGAGCGGTATTTGTGGTGCTTAATGACTGAATTCCGGCCGGGGGTGCGAGCCGTCAGCTAGCCCAGGCCGCGTACCGAGCCGGTGAGCTTCCCGGCCGTGCCGCGGATCTCGCAGATCACCGTCCGCACGCTCGCGTCCCACGCGCTCCGGTTGGGGAAGACGTACGACTCGGCCAGGACGCTGGTAGCCAGCTGCGGGTTGAGATAGCCGCTGAGCCTGGCCGTGCAGCCCTGGCGTGCCTGGGTCCCGACGGCCGCCGTTCCCGGCCAGTGGCGCCCGGCCAGCCGGAACCTGGCGTAGACCTCAGCGTCGTGGGGCTGGCGGCAGGGCACCACGATGGGCGATGCGATGGCGCCCGGGCCGTAATTGACGCACTCGCCGACGCCCAGCCCGAAAACGGGCGGCGGCGCAGGCGGCCTGCTGTGCGTCCGGGCGTGCAGCAGCAGGACGGTGGCGAGGACGCCGAGACCGGCCAGGCAGACGGCGACGGACCCGCCGATCAGGAGGGCGGCCCGGGGCCGCCGGCGCCGCGCCGGGCTGCTGCCCCCTCTGCTCAGGCTGCTGGAAGGAGCAGGATGGGCTGGCCCACCCGGTGACGCTGCCGGGGTTTCGGGATCAGGGCCCTCCGGGAAATCGTGATCGTCGGCTGGCGCTGGCGTGGCCGCTGGTTCCTGCGGGTCGGCCCTGGTCTCCCGGTCGGCCGGCGGTCCGCTCCCCGGCTCTTCCCGGAGGGTCATCCCTTGCTCCCGCGCCGTTCACGATGTGCCTGTGGGAGATCTTCCCCGATCAACCTTGAGACATTCTTAACGAAAGTTCACAATCGTGACCCTGCTGTACCCCGGCGTGCGTGGCCCGGGCGGCCGGTAGCCTGACGCCGTGCGTCTGACGGAGTTCTGGGAACGGATGCGGGCGCAGTTCGGCGACTCCTACGCGCAAAGCGTGGCCAAGGATTTCGCGCTGGCGGGGCTGGACGGCCGCACGGTGGACCAGGCGCTCGCGGATGGCGTGGACGCAAAGACCGTGTGGCGGGCGGTGTGCGAGGCGTTCGACGTGCCGGAGCGGCTGCGCTAGATGCGGCGTGTCGCCTTCATGATCGAACAGTTGTTCGCCTAGAGTAGGCAATACGTGGCGGTCTGCGGCGCGGCACGTCGTGACGTGGGCCCTTCAGCGGACCAGTGCACGGAGTTTGTCGGTGGCGGCGCGTAGCGTCGGGCCCGACAGGAAGCCCTTGATCCCGACGGGAGTATCCATGGCAGGCAGCGACAGGGCGGGCGGCAAGCCGGGCGACAGGGAGAAGTCCCTGGAGACCGCGCTCGCCCAGATCGAGCGGCAGTTCGGCAGGGGCTCGATCATGCGGCTCGGTGACGAGGCCCGGGCACCGATCGAGGTGATCCCGACCGGGGCGATCGCGCTGGACGTCGCGCTCGGCATCGGCGGCCTACCCCGCGGCCGGGTCGTCGAGATATACGGGCCGGAGGGCAGCGGGAAGACCACCGTGGCGCTGCACGCGGCCGCCAACGCACAGAAGGCCGGCGGGATCGCCGCCTTCATCGACGCCGAGCACGCGCTCGACCCGGAGTACGCCAAGAAGCTCGGGGTGGACACCGACGGGCTGCTCGTCTCCCAGCCCGACACCGGCGAGCAGGCGCTGGAAATCGCCGACATGCTGATCCGCTCCAGCGCGATCGACGTGGTCGTCATCGACTCGGTTTCCGCGCTGGTGCCCCGGGCCGAGATCGAGGGCGAGATGGGGGACAGCCACGTCGGCCTGCAAGCCAGGCTTATGTCCCAGGCGCTGCGCAAGCTCACCGGCGCGATCAGCCAGACGAAGACCACCGTGATCTTCATCAACCAGCTGCGGGAGAAGGTCGGCGTGATGTTCGGCTCGCCGGAAACGACCAGCGGCGGGCGGGCGCTCAAGTTCTACTCTTCGGTCCGGCTCGACGTGCGCCGGATCGAGACCCTCAAGGACGGCAACGAGCCCGTCGGCAGCCGCACCCGGATAAAGGTGGTCAAGAACAAGCTGGCGGCGCCATTCCGGAGCGCAGAGTTCGACATCCTGTTCGGGACCGGGATCAGCAGGGAAGGTGGCCTGATCGACCTCGGGGTCGAGCAGGGGATCGTGCGCAAGTCCGGTGCCTGGTACACCTACGAAGGCGACCAGCTGGGACAGGGCAAGGAGAACGCCCGCACCTTCCTGCACGACAACCCCGATCTGGCCAACGAGATCGAGAAGAAGATCAAGGAGAAGCTCGGCGTGGGCCCGCGCCTGGATGCGGACCCGGCTGCTGGTGGCGGGCCGGGGACGGGCGGGAACGGGAACGGGAACGTGGTCCGCGATGCGGCGCCGGGCGGTGCCCCGCGCTCCCCATCAGCCTCGAGCCTGACCGGCGCCCCCGGCGGTGTCGGGTAAGGAGGCGGCCGACGCCGGTGGCGGCGGGCCGGACCCGCAGGAGGCGGCCCGGGAGGTCTGCCTGCGGTTGCTGGCTGCGGCACCGCGCACCCGGGCACAGCTCGCCAGCGCCCTGCGCCGCCGCCGGGTGCCGGACGAGGTCGCAGAGGCCGTCCTCGGCCGGCTCGCCGACGTACGGCTGATCGATGACTCTGCCTTCGCCCGGGCCTGGGTTGAGACCAGGCACCACGGCCGCGGCCTGGCCCGGCGGGCGCTCTCCGCCGAACTCCGCCAGCGCGGCGTCGCCGCCGAGGAGGTACGGGCGGCGGTCGGCTCGCTCCGTGACCAGGACGAGCTCGCGGCGGCGCGGAGGCTGGTGGCAAGGCGGGTCGAGGCGTCCCGGGGACGCCCGCTGCCGACCAGGGTGCGCCACCTCGTCGGCATGCTAGCCCGCAAGGGTTACCCGGCCGGACTGGCCTACCAGGTGGTACGCGAGGCGCTGGAACAGGAGGGGCAGCCCGGCCTTCCTGCCGGATTCGATCCTGAGGCCGGAGCCGATCCCAGCGATGTGTTCGACCCGGACGCCGAGCGCGCGGCGGTCGGCGATGAGTGGACGGCCCGCTGAACCTCCGGAAGAGCACGTCGGCAAAGGCATGCTTGCCCAAATCGTTATCTAGGCTTAACCTCACGGCAGCGAGGTGTTGGTCCGCAATGGCGGATGTAAATAGAGGAAATGACCCGCAGCCGGTCGCGCCCGGCTGCGGGACCAGGAACTGGACCAGGAGGTAGCGCCACCGGAGCCGCTCTCGGAGCATCCGGCTGGTGCGTGGAACGCCCGGGCCGTCGGCCGGCCCGGGTCACCGGCGGGTTGGCAGCGGGCCGGCCAGGGACGCGATGTCCCCGGTCGGACGGCCGGATTCCGGCAGCGTGAATGGCGAGGCTGCCAGGAATCCCCGGACAGCCACCGCACGGCCATGGCTCGCCAGGAAGGACGCCGCGGACAGCGCGCATAATCCCTCGTCGCAGGGAGAGCTGGCACACGATGCCGGCTTCCAGGCCAGCGAGCAGAATTGGGGTGCGCCATGAGCAGCGTCGTCGCCATCGTGGCCGTGGTGATCGGGCTCGTTGCCCTGCTCGCCGCGGCCGGTGTGCTGGTCATGACCGCGCGCAAGTCCGGTCCGCGCACGGCTGCCGTCGCCCCTCCGGATCCTCATGGCGAGCCGATCCAGGGCACTAGTCCCGCTCAGGTGACCGAGGCGCAGCGGCAGCCGGGAGACGCCGGCCAGGCGGCCGAGCAGGCCAGGCAGCGTCTCGAAGAAGCCGGCCGGGTGGCCGAGCAGGTCAGGGCGGCGGCCGAATCCGACGCCGCCGGGATCGTGCGCCGCGCCGAGGAAGCGGCCGAGAAGATCGCGAAGGCGTGCGCCGAGGCCGAGACCGACCTCCGGGCCGCCAAGGACGAGGCGGGCCAGTTGCGGGCCGACGTGGAGCGCCGCGAGGTCCGGCTGGCCGAGCGGGAGCGCCGTCTCGACGGGGAGCTGCAAGCGCTGCAGCAGCGTTCCGCCGCCCTGGAGCAGGCCGGGCTGGACCTGGACCGCCAGCGGGGCGAGCTGGCCCGTCTGGAGGACGAGCGCCGGGAGGTACTGGAGCGCGCCGCCGGGCTCACCGCCGACCAGGCGAAGGCGGAACTGGTGGCGGGCATCGAGAACCAGGCCAAGCGAGAGGCCGCGCTCATCGTCAGGGAAACCGAGAACCAGGCCCGGCGCGACGGCGAGAGCCGGGCCAGGCGGATCGTGACCCTGGCCATCCAGCGGGTGGCGGGCGATCAGACCAGCGAGTCCGTCGTATCGGTGCTGCACCTGCCCGGAGACGAGATGAAGGGCAGGATCATCGGCCGCGAGGGACGCAACATCCGCGCCTTCGAGTCGGTGACCGGTGTCAACCTCATCATCGACGACACCCCCGAGGCCGTCCTGCTCTCCTGCTTCGACCCGGTCCGGCGCGAGGTGGGCAGACTCACCCTGGAGCGGCTGGTGCTGGACGGCCGTATCCACCCGCAGCGGATCGAGGAAGCCTACGAGCGCAGCAAGACCGAGGTGGCGCAGCTGTGCGCCCGGGCCGGCGACGACGCCATGGTGGAGCTCGGCATCACCGACATGCATCCCGAGCTGGTGACGCTGCTCGGGCAGCTCCGCTACCGCACGTCCTACGGCCAGAACGTCCTGGCCCACCTGGTGGAGTCGGCTCACATCGCGGCCATGATGGCCAGCGAGCTGGGGCTGGATCCGGCCCTGCTCCGGCGCTGTACCGTGCTGCACGACATCGGCAAGGCGCTCACCCACGAGGTCGAAGGCAGCCACGCGCTGATCGGCGCCGAGATCGCGCGCAGGTACGGTGAGCCCGCCGACGTGGTCCATGCGATCGAGGCGCACCACAACGAGGTCGAGGTCCGCACCGTCGAGGCCGTGCTCACCCAGGCCGCCGACGCCATCAGCGGCGGGCGCCCGGGAGCGCGGCGGGAGTCACTCGAGGCGTACGTGAAGCGGCTCGAGCGGCTGGAGGAGATCGCCAGCGCCCACGACGGCGTGGAGAAGGTGTTCGCCATGCAGGCCGGCCGGGAGATCAGGGTCATGGTCAAGCCGGACCGGATCGACGACATCCAGGCCCAAGTGATCGCGCGGAACGTGGCGAAGCAGGTCGAGGACGAGCTGACCTACCCCGGGCAGATCCGGGTCACGGTCGTCCGCGAATCGCGGGCTACCGAGTTCGCCCGGTGACGACCGCCACGGCCGGGATGCCGGGCGGGCCGAAGCCCAGGATCTGGCCGTAGAAGGACAGTTCGGCCTCCAGGCAGGCGATGACCGTCTCGGCCCGCCGGAAGCCATGCGACTCGCCCTTGAAGCTCAGGTAGGCGTGCCGGATGCCGTGCGCGGCGAGATCGGCGGCGAAGGCCTCCGATTGTGCTGGCGGCACGACCGGGTCGTCGAGGCCCTGCAGCAGCAGGATGGGGCAGGTCGCCTCGGTCACGTGACCCACCGGAGAGCGTTCCAGGTAGACCATTTCGTAGGCCGGCAGCGGCCCGATCAGGCCGTCCAGGTAGCGCGACTCGAAGTCATGCGTCTGGGCCGCGAGCCCGCGCAGGTCCGCAATACCGAAATACGACACGGCCGCGCCGAACACCGGGCCCGAGCCGGCGTGGGCCGTCACCGCCGCCAGGGCCGTCCACCCGCCGGCCGAGCGGCCGCGGATCGCGAGCCGGGCACCATCGGCCTCGCCGTCGCGGGCCAGCGCCCGTGCGGCGGCGATCGCGTCCTCCACGTCGACCACGCCCCACTGGCGGCGCAGCCGCTCCCGGTAGCGGCGGCCATAGCCCGTCGAGCCCCCGTAGTTGACGTCGACGATGCCGATGCCCCGGCTGGTGAAGTAGGCCTTCTCGATGTCGAGCAGGGCGGTCGCGTGGGAGGTGGGCCCGCCGTGCACCCAGACCACGTAGGGGGGCAGCTCGCCGTCCGGCGGTGTCACGTCCGGGTTGGCCGGCGGGTACACCAGGGCGTGGACCGTGCGCCCGAAGCGCCCCTCCAGCTGCACCTGGCGGGGCACCGGCAGGTAGCCGGCGTCCGGAACGGCGTCCGCCTCCTGGTAGAGCACCTCCACCGCGGCGGTAGCGGCGTCCACCCGGACGATCGACAGCGGCGTCGCCGGGCCGCCCGCGATGCCCAGGATGGACATCCCGTCCGCCGACAGGCCGGAGGCGAAGACGGGATAGGGGATGTCGAGGTCGGCCAGCTCCCCGGTCTCCGGGTCGAGCAGCCCCAGCCGCATGCCGCCGCAGCCGTGCAGCACCGCGAGCCGGCCGTCGCCCAGCATCGCGTACGGGCGCTCGCCGAGCTGCCAGAGCGGGCCCGCGAACTCCTCGTCCGCCGGGTAGAGCGCCTGCGGCGGCTGCCCGACCAGGCCCACCTGGTAGATGTTCCACCAGCCCGGCCAGTCGGTGACCACGTACAGGCTGGAAGCGTCGCGCCACAGCGGCGCCAGGACCGACTCCTGCATGCCCCCCTTGACCAGCCTGCCCTGGCCGGGCGCGCCGTCCTCGATCAGCGCGACCCGCAGCTCGGTGCCGTCCCAGGGCATGCGCGGATGGTTCCAGCAGATCCAGGCCAGGCGCTTGCCGTCCGGGGACGGGGTGGGAAACGCGTAGAAGTCGGAGCCGGTGACAAGCTCGCGGACGGAGTCGGGGCTCTCGGCCGCCGAGCCGTCGAGCGGCACGGCGACGATGGCGCGGGCCACCTTGCCGTCGTAATGCCGCTCCTGCACGCACCACACCTCGGACCGGTCCGGGGCGAGCGTGAAGTCGGCGTAACGGAGGGAGGGCTGCTCCGGGCTCCCGTCAGGCTCGGGGGTCAGCGGGCGCGGGCCACCGCCGCCATCCTGGCCGTCGGGACCGGCTGATTCCAGCAGGTAGAGCCTCTGATCGGCATAGTTGGCGAACACGATCGCGGTCCCGTCGGCGGTGCCCTCGCGGGCCGGCACCGGCAGATAGGACAGCCCGCCGTACTCGTGTACCCGGGTCCGGGCGTTCCACGGCCCGGGCAGCAGGAAACGCTGCTTGGAGTCGGCGCCGAGATGCACCACCGTCACCCGCCCTTCCTCGGCGGGCAGGCGTTGCTGCCACCACACGTCCCTGCCGATCGCGCGCGGGTAGGAGACCAGCCCCCGTCTTCCGGCGACGTCGGCGGCGGTGATGGGCGATGGCCAGGTGCCGTAGGGGAGTGCCGTTGGCGGCGGAGGCGGTGGGGGGGTGGCGCTTTCAGTCATGGCAGTATCGTCTACCACTCCCCGGGCCCGCCACGGAAGATTCCAGACATGGCGGGGGACACGCGTACCCTCGTATGGCGAGGAGAAACGACGTGCGCACGTACCAGATCCGCACCTACGGGTGCCAGATGAACTTCCACGACTCCGAGCGCCTGGCCGGCCTGCTGGAAGAGGCCGGCTACCGGCGGGCCGGCGACGGGGACACTCCGGACGTGGTCGTCTTCAACACCTGCGCCGTGCGGGAGAACGCCGACAACCGGCTGTACGGCAACCTCGGTCACCTGCTGCCGGTGAAGAACGCACGGCCGGGCATGCAGATCGCCGTCGGCGGCTGTCTGGCGCAGAAGGACCGGGCCGGCATCGCGCGCCGGGCGCCGTGGGTCGACGTGGTGTTCGGCACGCACAACATCGGCTCCCTGCCCGTGCTGCTGGAACGCGCCCGGGTGCAGGAGCAGGCGCAGGTCGAGATCGTCGAGTCGCTGGAGCGCTTCCCCTCCGTTCTGCCCGCCCGCCGCGAGTCCCCCTACGCGGCATGGGTCGCCATCTCCGTCGGCTGCAATAACACCTGCACGTTCTGCATCGTCCCGAGCCTGCGCGGGCGGGAACAGGACCGCCGCCCGGGCGATGTGCTCGCGGAGATCCGGGCCCTGGTCAGCGACGGGGTCCTCGAGGTGACGCTGCTGGGGCAGAACGTCAACTCCTACGGCGTGGGGTTCGGGGACCGTACGGCGTTCGGCATGCTGCTGCGGGCGTGCGGGGAGATCGGCGGGCTGGAGCGCGTCCGCTTCACCTCGCCGCACCCGCGCGATTTCACCGATGACGTGATCGAGGCGATGGCCGCCACGCCCAACGTCATGCCGCAGCTGCACATGCCCCTGCAGTCGGGGTCCGACGCCGTGCTGCGGGCGATGCGGCGCGCCTACCGGCGGGAGAAGTATCTGGGGATCCTGGCGCGGGTCCGGGCGGCCATCCCCGACGCCGCCATCACCACCGACATCATCGTCGGGTTCCCGGGCGAGACCGACCGCGATTTCGCCGACACCCTCGACCTGGTCCGGCAGGCACGTTTCGCCGGGGCGTTCACGTTCCAGTACTCGCCCCGGCCGGGCACGCCCGCCGCCGACATGGACGGGCAGGTCCCACCGGAGGTGGTGGCGGAACGCTACGAGCGGCTGGCCGCGCTGGTCGCGCAGACCGCGCTGGCCGAGAACGAGCGGCTGGTCGGCCGCCAGGTCGAGATCCTGGTCGCCGAGGGAGAAGGTCGCAAGGACGGCGTTACCCACCGGATGTCCGGGCGGGCCAGGGACAACCGGCTGGTCCACTTCGCACCGGCCGGCACGGGCCCGCGCCCGGGCGACGTGGTGACCACCACCGTGACCGGCGCTGCCCCGCACTACCTGATCGCCGACGGGACGCCGCTGGCGGTGCGGCGCACCTGCGGCGGGGACGCCTGGCAGATGGGGCAGGAGGCCGCCGATGCCGGCGGCGCCGCCCCCACGGTGCTGCTCGGAATGCCCGCCCTCGGCGCGCCCGCGCCGTGATCGTGGTGGGTCACGGGCGGCGGGCGCAGGCGGGCAATCAACGGCCAGGAGGCGGGCTGCAGAGCCGGCTGCCCTGCCGGGCCAACCCCTGCGGCGTCAGCTACCTGGTCGCCTCCTGGGCGGAGCCATGACGGAACGTGTGATCGCCGTTGTCGGGCCTACCGCGGCCGGGAAGTCCGAGCTATCGCTGCGGCTGGCACAGGCCCTGGGCGGCGAGGTGATCAATGCCGACTCGATGCAGCTGTATGCCGGCATGGACATAGGCACCGCCAAGCTCAGCCCCGCGCAGCGGCGCGGCGTGCCGCACCACCTGCTCGACATCTGGGATGTCCGGCAGCCGGCGAGCGTCGCCACCTACCAGCGGCTCGCCCGCGAGACGATCGCCGATATCCGCGCCCGTGGCCGGGTTCCGGTGCTGGCCGGGGGATCCGGCCTTTACCTGCGGGCCGCCCTGGACAACCTGGAGTTCCCCGGCACCGACCCAGCGGTACGGGACCGGCTGGAAGCCGAGCTGGCCACGGCCGGGGCCGGTGCCCTGCACGCGCGGCTCGCCGCGCTCGACCCGGCCGCCGCGGCCGCGATCCTGCCCTCCAACGGCCGGCGGATCGTCCGGGCGCTGGAGGTGATTGAGGTGGCCGGCCGGCCGTTTGCGGCCGTGCTGCCCGAGTACAAGTCCCGCTATCCGGTGGTGCAGATCGGGCTGCGGGTGGACCGCGCCCAGCTGGACCGGCGGATCGCGGAACGGACCGCGCGGATGTGGCGGGAGGGCCTGGTGGGCGAGGTGGCCGCGCTGGAGCGGGCCGGCCTGCGCGAGGGGAGGACCGCCAGCCGCGCCCTCGGCTATGCGCAGGTGCTGCGTTTCCTCGCCGGGGACTGCACAGAAGACGAGGCCCGCGCGCAGACCGTCCTGGCGACCCGGCGGTTCGCCCGGCGGCAGGACGCGTGGTTCCGCCGCGACCCTCGGGTCGTCTGGTTGGTGGCCGGCACGGAGGACACGGGCGCACTGCTCGGCCCGGCGCTCGCCGTCTGCGGCACGTACTCGGACACCGACGCCGCGCCGCTGCACAGCGGTTAGCCGTGGCAAGCCAGCGCCGGTGAACGGCGTGCCCGGTGAGTAGCGCAGCAATGTACGCCCGCAATGCCGCGGCGATGTGGGAGAGCCGGGCGCCATGGTCGCGGACGGTGCCGGGCATGCCGCCAGGATTGTCGGTCGTCGAGGTCCCGGCGCAGTCGGCCACCCGGGTCATCCTGCGGCGGCCGTTCGCGGCCGATCCCGCACAGGTCGCGGCGCTGATGGCGCGGGCCGGGGCGCATGGCCGGGTCGTCGTGGAGGACTCCTTCGGCGAGCTGACGCTGCCTGCCGCGGACGGAGTCACCGTCGACCGGATGCCGGTGATGGCCCGGGCGGGCGGCGTGCTCAGCACGCCGCCCACCGGCCCGGGCGTCCGTGTCATGCTGGCCGCCGATCCCGGCACGCTGGCTCGGGCCGAGCGGGTGATCGTCGACGGCTTCCCGCAGCGGGCGCTGCAGCCCTACCGGCCGGGCCGCTCGCTGCCGCCGCTGGTACTGGCCGTTCCCGGCTGGCGGACCTGGCTCGCCTACCGTGACGGCGAGCCAGCCGCGGCCTGCTGCACCTACGACGACGGTGCCACCGTCGGCGTCTACTGG
>DAITAE010000358.1:0-5346 GCA_036824445.1 Streptosporangiaceae bacterium
AGCCGGTCGGCGCTCGACTTCCTCGACGCGCCGCAGCGGCTCAGCCGGTTCCTGGACGGGCGCCTGATCCGGCTGCTCACCGCGCCGACCCGGGCCTCCAGCCGCGCGTACCTGAAGGTCGTGAACGCCGGTTTCGGGATGTTCACCGGAGTGGTCGCCAAGGTGCTCGGCACCCAGTTGCTGCGGGACGTGCAGACGTTCGTGGCCGCGTTCGACACGATGTTCGGCGGCTTCCGCGAGCGCGCCGAGGACACATACCGCCTGCTGCAGACGCCTGGCACCGCGTTCCTGGTGATCGCCACGCCCGAGCCGGACGCCCTGCGTGAGGCGTCCTACTTCGTGGAGCGGCTGTCGCAGGACCGGATGCCGCTTGCCGGCCTGATCCTCAACCGTGTCCACCCCTCGCCGGCGGCACGGCTGTCCGCCGCCCGCAGCCTGGCCGCCGCGGAGGCGCTGCAGGCCGCGGCGGGCATGGACGGCAACGGTATGGACGGCAACGGCGCGGACGGCCACGGCGCGGACGGCAACGGCTCACGCCCGGAGGCGCTCAACGGCGGTGCCGGGGATGCCGCCGAGGGAGCGCATCACCCGCTTACGGTGACGGCGCTGCGGCTGCACGCGGAGCGGATGCAGCTCGCCGCCGCCGAGCGCCGGCTCGCGCAGCGTTTCACGGCGGCGCATCCGGGCGTGCCGACCGTCCGCATCCCTGCCCAGCCGGAGGATGTACACGACCTGGCGGGACTGCGGACCATCGGCGAGAGTTTCGCCGCCAGCTAGCTGACCGCGGGCGTGATCGGCGGGGTGGCGGTGCGGGAAGATCGGTGAAGTGACTGGCTGGTCAGCTGGCGACCAGTTCGTCCGCCCGGCGCTCGTACTGGTTGCGGGCCTGCTCTAGGAGATCCCGCCATGAGGTGACATCGGGGCGGCGGCGCAGCAGGGCGCGCCGCTCGCGCTCGGTCATGCCGCCCCAGACGCCGAACTCGATGCGGTTGTCCAGCGCATCGGCCAGGCACTCGGTTCGCACGGTGCAGCCACGGCAGATCAACTTGGCCCTGTTCTGTGCCGCACCCTGGACGAAGAGCTCGTCCGGGTCAGACTCCTTGCACGCGGCACGGCTGGTCCAGTCAGCGATCCACATGTGGTCCAACTCCTCCTGATCGTCACGCCCCGATGGGCCGTCACGCCGGGATGGCGTTTCCTCGCGGTCCGGGGCGAGCGACAGCACGGTCGTCCGCCCCGGGGATGGCATCGTTGCGAAAAAGTAACTTACGGAAGTCTGGGCCCGGGCGCTAGACCCCGTTGGGCCCATTTCACAGATAGCCCGCATGGGCCATCCCGTGCGCGTTGCGTAGTCACCCGCAGGGCGCTGGGTAGTCAGCGGCCAAGGATGCTGTGGCCGGAGTCGGCCAGGCGTACCCTTGGTGCGTGCTGACACCACGTTTCGCCAAAAAGGCCGGTGTTGTCGCACAGCTTGCCGTGCTGGCCGCGGCCGCGGGCGTGCTGGTGGCCGCCGTGGTCGTCCCCGCCGTGGGCCTCGCCGGGATGACGGCGCGTAGCACCGCCACGAAGTTCAACACGATGGCCACGCCGGAGCTGGGCCAGATCCCGGTCCGCTCGGAGATCCTGGACCGCCACGGCAAGGTGCTCGCCTACTACTACAGCCGGGGGATCGACCGGGTGCCGGTCCGGTACGAGCAGATCTCCCCGGTGATGCGACAGGCGATCGTGGCGATCGAGGACTCCCGCTTCTACCAGCACGGGGCTCTCGACTTCAAGGGCACCCTCCGGGCGATCATCAACAACCTCGAGCACAAGCCGGTCCAGGGCGGGTCCACGCTCGCACAGCAGTATGTGAAGAACGTGCTGTATCTCTCCGCGCCCAACCCGCAGAAGGCGTTCGCGTCCGCGACCGACCAGACCATCGCACGCAAGATCCGTGAACTGCGGATGGCGGTGCGGGTCGAGCACACGATGAGCAAGAACCAGGTGCTCGCCGGGTACCTGAACGTGGCCTATTTCGGCAACTCGGCGTACGGCATCGAGATGGCTGCGCACCGCTACTTCAGCACCGACGCTTCCCATCTGACGCTGCCGCAGGCGGCGCTGCTGGCCGGAGTGGTGGAGAACCCGGCGGCGTACAACCCGATCAACGACAAGCAGACGGCCCTCAGCCGCCGCAACGTGGTCCTCCAGCGGATGGTCCAGGTCGGCGACCTCACCCAGGCGCAGGCGGATGCCGCAGGCCGACAGCCACTCGGGCTCAACATCTCGGCGCCACAGCGGGGCTGCACCAGCAGGTCCGTCCAGTATGCGGCCTATTTCTGCGACTACGTGCTGGCGTCGATGAAGCACGACCCGGAGTTCAGGCAGGCGTGGAAGAGGCTGAACGGGATCGGCGGGCTGAAGATCTACACCACCCTCGACCCTGTGAACCAGCACGCCGCGCAGCGCGCGGTCAACTACATGATGCCGCCGCCGCCCTCACCGCTTAACCCCGGCCGGAACGCGGCGGCCGAGGTGCTCATCCAGCCGGGTACCGGCCGGGTGCGCGCGATGGCCATCGACCGCCCCTACGGCTCCGGCAAGCACCGCAACACCGTCAACTACGCGGTCGGCCCGCAGTACCACGGCGGCCAGGGCGTGCAGATCGGCTCGACCGGCAAGGTCTACGTCATGGTGACCGCGCTGGAGCAGGGCATTCCGTTCGGCTACAGCAAGAACGTTGGCTTCTCGGCCACCGTCGGTGGCTACACCAACTGCAAGGGCCAGCCATTGCCCCCCTGGAAGGTGCACAACGACGAGAGCGAAAAGGGCGGGCACTACACCCTCTACACCGGGACGACCTTCTCCATCAACGTGTGGTTCGCCTACCTGGAGCAGAAGGTCGGCCTGTGCAATGTGGTCCGCACCGCCGCCAAGATGGGCCTGACCTGGCCCAACGGGAAGTCGCTGCTCAAGGCCGACCCCAAGGAGCGCCACTGGCAGAGCGCGGACAACCTCCCGTCGTTCACGCTGGGCGCGGCCAACGTCGCCCCCATCGATGTGGCCGCCGCCGACGCCGTCCTCCCCGCCCGCGGCATCTACTGTCACCCGGTCGCGATCAGCAAGATCGTGACCACCAGCGGCACCAGGCTGCCGGTGAAGTCCGCCGACTGCCACCGGGTCCTGTCGACCGAGGTCGCCGACGCCGCCAACTACATCCTCCAGGGCGACCTCACCGGCGAGGGGACGGCGGCAGGCGACGCCATCGGCCGGCCGGCGGCCGCCAAGACCGGGACGGCGGACCAGTACGTTTCCGCCTTCTTCGTCGGCTACACGCCGAGCCTGCTAGGCGCGGTCTGGGTCGGCAACCCGTCCGACCCGTACGGGAGCCCGATGGGGGGCTACCCCGGGTCCTGCTACCGGCTGGGCTGCCCCGGGGTCATGTACGGGTCGATGGCGCCCGGCCAGACCTGGCAGATGACGTTCCTGCACGCTCGCCTCGGCCCGCCGGTCGGCTTCATTCCCGTGGATCCGTCTAGCCCACTGTTCTCCATGGGCAGCGGCATCGCCAGCACCAACCCGCCCAAGCATCACGGCGGGGGAGGCAACGGCGGAGGCGGCAATGGAGGCGGGGGCGGCGGCGGCAATGGCGGCGGTGGCAATGGAGGCGGCAACGGCGGCGGAGGCGGCAACGGGGGCGGCGGCGACTGATCCCCGCTAACCGGTGAGCCTGCGGCGAACCTCCGCCGCGACCCGTGCGCCGTCGGCCCGGCCGGCGATCCTCGGCGTCACGACCTTCATCACCTGCCCCATCGCCGCCATGCCGCTCGCGCCGGTCTCGTCGATGGCGGCAGCCACCATAGCTGCGACTTCCTCGTCGCTGAGCTGGGTGGGCAGGTAGCCGCCGAGGATGACCCCCTCGGCCCGTTCTGCGGCTGCCTGGTCGTCCCGGCCGGCTGAGGCGAACGCCTCGGCGGCCTCGCGGCGGCGTTTCGCCTCCCTGGTGAGCACCTTGATGACCTCGTCGTCACTGAGCTCCCGCGCTGAGGGACCTGCCACCTCTTCCTGCGCCAGGGACGTGAGCGCCATCCGCAGCGTGCGGGTACGGACTTGGTCGCGTGCCTTCATCGCCGCAGTCAGATCGCCGCGGAGTTTGTCCTTCAGTGCAGCCATGGACCTATCCTGGCCGGCCGGGCGCGCCGGGTGCGCCGAGCGCAGCGCTCCGCCGGGCGCACGGCCATAGCCCACCGGGCGCCCAGCCCCCGCTCCGCCGGGCGCGCGGCCATAGCGCTCCGCCGGGCATGGCACCATTGGTGGATGGGAGCACCCTTGCGCACCTTCGCCCTCACGGCCACAGCCGCTGGCGCGGGCGTCGCCGCCTATGCGAGCGTCGTCGAGCGGAACTGGTTCACCCTGCGGCGCTACGAGGTCCCCGTCCTCGCCGCCGGCGCCGCGCCGCTGCGGGTCCTGCACCTCTCCGACACACACCTGACGCCGGGGCGGCACAGGCTCCTGTCGTGGATCAGGTCCCTGCACACCCTCGACCCCGACTTGGTCGTGAACACGGGCGACTCGATCGCGCACGTGCAGGCCGTCCGGCCGCTGCTTGCGGCACTCGGGCCGCTGCTGGAGCGGCCGGGGGTCTTCGTGTTCGGCTCGCATGACCTGTACTCACCGCTCCCGAGGAACCCGCTGCGCTACCTGTTCGGTGCCACCGACGAGCCGCACGACCGGAAGGTTCCCGACCTGCCGTGGGCCGACCTGGGTGAGGGGATGGCGGCGGCCGGCTGGCTCGACGCGAACAACCAGCGCGGCCGGCTCAAGGTGGGCGACCTGGACATCGAGGTGGGCGGGGTACACGACTCGCACATCAAGCGGGACCGGTACGACCACATCGCGGGCCCCACCGACCCCGCGGCCGAACTGCGGCTCGGTGTCATGCACTCGCCGGAGCCTCGGGTCATGGACCGGTTCGCCGCGGACGGCTACGACCTGCTGCTGGCCGGGCATACGCACGGCGGGCAGGTATGCCTGCCGGGATACGGGACCCTGGTGACCAACTGCGGCATCGAGCCCCGGCGTGCCCAGGGGCTGCACCGGCATCCCGCCCAGGGCGAGCCGGACCGGCCCTGGCTGCACGTGTCGGCGGGGCTCGGGACCTCGCCGTGGACACCGTTCCGGCTCGCCTGCCGGCCGGAGGCAAGCCTGCTCACGCTCGTTCCGCGGATCGGTTAGACTTCCGGGGGTTCTGGGGTTGCCCGGAACCTCGCGCCGCTCAGGCAGGCGGCGGGGTGTGGCGCAGCTTGGCAGCGCGCTTCGTTCGGGACGAAGAGGCCGCCGGTTCAAATCCGGCCACCCCGACCA
>DAITAE010000359.1:0-5327 GCA_036824445.1 Streptosporangiaceae bacterium
CGGCGCCACCACGCAGGCCAGCTCCCGCGACGCTGAGGCGACCATAACAGCGTGTCCGGTGTCATCCTGTCCGGTCACTATCGCCGGGTTTCTCCGACCCGCGGATGACACGC
Source organism: Streptosporangiaceae bacterium (assembly GCA_036824445.1). Taxonomy (GTDB): domain Bacteria; phylum Actinomycetota; class Actinomycetes; order Streptosporangiales; family Streptosporangiaceae; genus UBA9676. The sequence continues at coordinate 114 of DAITAE010000359.1, forward strand.
CGGGAGACAAGGGGGACACTCAGACGATGACCGGTCTCCCGGCACCCACCCTGTATTACCGATGGCTCGACTGGCACGCCCCGCCATGCGGCGCGCACTCACGGTAGTTACCGCCGGGCTGATCGTCGCTGCTGCGCCCGGCTTGGATGGCGGCGTCCAGGGCAGCCCGGCCGACCAGCAGCCGGGCCGTTCTCCCGACGGTCAGCCGGTGACCTGGAGGTTGTCGCGGACGTCGATGACCCCGCGGGCCATCAACGCGGCGCCGACCACCGCGTCACGTTCGGCCCACGTGCGGACATGGCCGGTCAGCGTGATGACGCCGCCCTTGGTGTCGGCCTGCACGTCGCTGCCGTCCGGGACCAGCGCCGAGCGGTCCAGCGCCTCCTGGACGTGCAAATCGACGCCCACCGGGTCAATGTCGTAGCTGATTACGATGTCGTTCCAGACGTTGCGGACACCGGCTAGTACGGCCACCGCCGCTGCGGCGGCGTCGCGCTCCGTGCCGTAGGACACGGTGCCGGTCAGGGTGACGTTGCCGTCATCTGCGATCGCCTCCACGCTGTCGGGCACGGTGACGTCGGCGGCGAGCGCGTTGTTCGCCGCGGTGGTCAGCTTCACGTCATCGCGGTAGTTGCTTTCCGGCAGCACCACCTCCAGGTTGTTGTCCACGCTGGTCACCCCGGCGACCCGCCGCGCGGCGGCCGACGCCTGCAGGTATTGCGGGAAACTCGGCACCGTGCCGGTGAGGTTTACGTTCCCGCCGATGGTCATGACTTTGATATCTGAGGAGTCGACCCGGGGGTCGAAGCCGAGCTCCTTTTCGACCGCCGCGCGGACGTCCCTTGTCTTGCTCACTGCCTGATCCTTTCCCTGGGCGGCTCTTCCCTGGGCATCCTGTCCCAGGCAGGCGGCCCGATCGCATCCATGAATTGCCTAGCCTTACCGGGCCACTCCGTCGGCCATGTGTCAGCTGGCGGCTGCGCCGACACTAACACGATGGCCAGCAGGGTGTTCGCCCTCCCCGGTGGGCTCATGACCGCGGGATTAGCGCACGGTGTTCGGCCAGCGCGTAGCTGAGCGAGGGCGGCGGCACCGCCCAGGTGTACGCAACGGGGCAGGGACTAGGTGATTCATGGATGCCATGCGGCCGGCCAATCCATAGCGTCTTTAAGGACGCAGGCAGTGGCCGCCGGCCTCGGATGCCGGGCAAGCGCAGCTATGCACGCGCTAGCCGAGGCCCGGGCAGGCACCGCGGGTGCCCGGAGCAGCGAAGCTAGGGAAAGGAACGCTGTCATGTTCAAGTCACTCAGTACGTCCATGATCGTGCGTGGCCTCCTGGCCATAGCCGTCGGGATCATCGCGCTGGCCTGGCCTCAGGTCACGGTCCTGGCGCTGGTCATTCTGTTCGCGGTGTACGCGTTTATCGCGGCTGGCCTGGAAGCCATGCGGGCGTTCAGCAGCCGTGCCGCCGGCCCGGTGTTCGGGCATCTGTTGCTCGGGCTTGTGGACCTGGCGGCGGGCGTGATCGCCCTGGTCTGGCCGGGGCCCACCGCGCTGGTCCTGGTGCTGATCGTCGCCAGCTGGGCGGTCGTCACTGGCCTGTTTGAGATTGCCGCCGCTTTCCGCCGCAGCGAGGCGGCCGGGACGCGGGCGCTGTTCATCCTGGGCGGCCTGGCCTCGATCGCGTTCGGCGTGGTGCTGTTCGCCCGCCCCGGCGTCGGCGCGGTCACCCTCGCGCTGTTGTTCGGCCTGTTCAACCTGATCTACGGCGGCTGGGCGCTGGCCCAAGGCATCGAGCTGCGCCGCACTCAGCACACCGTGGACAACGCCGTCCACGAGCCGCACCCGGCCTGAACCACGCCTGGCCACGGCCAGGTTCGCCGTCAGGTAGTTCTCCAGCAGAGCCCTGCGGGAGAACTACTGCGCGCCAGGCCATGCCAGCGCCGCCAACCACGGCGCATGTCGCCGGGCAGGAACGACGATCACCCGCTAGCCGACCGGAACGCGCAACCATTTCGCGCTCGACGTCGTGCGGACCGGCACGAGGTGACCCGCGCTCTGGACGTGTTCACCAACCCGGTAGAACTCCTCCTCCCCGGACACCCGCCCCGCGAGCGGCTATCTCATGAGGGTGAGGGGTCGGCATTGGTGACAGGATCTGCCCCGTCCTGCCCCGCGAGGGCGCGGGCAAGCTGGGCGCGGTTGGTGATATCCAGCTTGCGGAAGACCTTCACCAGGTGATAGTCGACCGTGTGCGTGCTGAGGAACAGCTGGGCGGCTATCTCTTTGTTCGAGGCGCCTTCGCTGGCCAGCCGCGCGATCTGTTCCTCTTGCGGGGTAAGCACGCCGCGGGAGCCCAGGGTTCGCTTGGGCACGCGTTCGCCGGTGGCGCGCAGCTCGGACCGGGCCCGGTCGGCGAACGCGTCCATGCCCATGGCGTCGAACATGCCGAAGGCGGTGCGGAGCTGGTCTCGGGCGTCACGGCGGCGGCGCCGGCGGCGCAGCCACTCGCCGTAGAGCAGCTGCGTCCGGGCCAGCTGTGGAGTGATCCGGCAGCGCTGCAGGTGCGCGATGGCCGCCTGGTACTCGGGCTCGGCGCGGTCGTCAGCAGCGAGCAGGGCGCGGCAGCGGGCCAGCTCACCGAGGGCGTACTCTGTCCCGCTGGCCTGCACACGGGGCGAGAATGCCTGCAGCACCGCGGCTGCGGCCTGCCGGTCTCCGCAGCGGACCGCCGCCTCGACCAGGTCCACTTCGGAATCCCTGGTCGTTACCGGCTCGTCCTCGAAGGCCCCGAGCGCGTGGCGCAACGCTGGCTCGTAGTTGCCTAGGCTGAGTTCCAGCACGGCCAGCGCGCCGTGGGCCACGCGCATCGTGAGCGCGTCGCCCTTGTCGGCGCAGTTGCGCAGGACCTGAGCGCCGAGCGCGCGTGCCGCTGTCTCCCGCCCACGCCAGGCGAGAACTTGCAGTTCGGCGTCGTCGAGGGCGTTGAGCTGCACCCGGTCACCGGTCGCCACGACCAGCGCCCGTCCTTCAGCCACGGCGGCGTCAGCGTCCTCGAGGCGGCCCTCGGCCACGTCGTCGAACGCGCGGAACGTGAGGGCCAGCAGCAGGGCTGTGACCGCCCCTCGCTCCCGCGCCTGCGCCACCCACCGGCGATTGAGATCGTGCCAGGCCACGTCGTCATAGAGCGCCAAGGCAGCGAAGCAGACGACCATGAAAGTCGCCAGGACGTCGTCCGGGATCGGCTGGTCACCGGTCAGCGAGCCGAGGGCCCGGCGAAGGAGCTGGGCTCCGGCCTCGTCGTGGTGGTCGGCCAGGGCCGCGAGGCCATCGAGCAGGAGGTCGCCGACAGTCGCTGGTGAGCCTTGCGGCCTGGGCGTGGCGCGGGCCGCTCGGAGGGCTTCGGCCATTCCGATGCCGAAGCGTCCGGCCCGGTGTGCGGTCCAGGCCGCTTGGAGCAGGGTATCCCGGGCCAGGCGACCGTCGTGCGGTGCGATCATCGCGGCCGCGTCGAGCAGGATCGCGGGCGTCTTGGGCGGGTCTCCCGTTGCGTCGGCAATCAGGCCCTCGAGCCGCCGGGCTTTCCCGGCGGCCAGCGGGTCGGCAAGATCCGGCATTGCCCGTTCCAGCATTACCCGCGCCGCCGCTGGCTCGCCGGCCAGATGTATTGCCCGGGCGGCCTCCAGCCTTCGCTGCGCCCGGCGGCCTCTGTCTGATGTGAGCTCGGCCGACCGCTCCAGAAACGCGGCGTCGCTGGCCCATCCGCCGCGGCTGCGGGCACGTTCTGCCGACCGTTCGAGCTCGGCCGCGACCTGCTCGTCCAGGCCGGTCGCAGCTTCCGCGAGATGCCACGCCCGGCGGTCAGGATCGTGCGCGGGGTCGATGACTGCGGCCAGCGCCTGGTGCGCGCGCCTGCGCTCCGGAGCCGGCGCGGCGTGATATGCCGCCGAACGCATCATGGGGTGACGGAACTCGATCCTGGGCGCGATTGTCAGCAGCCGCTCGGCGCCGGGAACCACCGCGGCGTCCGGGTTGATTCCCAGCTGTTCGGCTGCCCGCCAGGTCAGCGACGCATCCCCGGACGTCTCTGCCGCCGCCACCAGCAGCAGCGTCCGGGCGTCGTCCGGCAGGGCCTGGACCCGCGAGAGAAATAGCTGCTCCAGGCGGCCCCCGGAGCGCAGCGGCCAAGCCAGCGAAACCCCGCCCGAGAGCTCCTCAGCTGCCAGCTCACCACCGAACTCAAGCACTGCCAACGGGACACCGGCCGCCTCCGCCACGATCCGCCGGGCTACCCGCTGATCTAGCGCCTGGCCCACGGACGCCGCCAGCAGCTCATGCGCGGCTTCGTCCGACAAACGGCCGATCCTCCATTCCGGGAGCCCCTCGAACCCCGCCGCATGCGGCTCTCCGTCCCGGATGGCGAACAGCAACCCAACTCGGTCGGCGAGCAGCCGACGCGCCGCGAAACCGAGCACGGGGACCGAAGCCCGGTCCAGCCACTGGGCATCGTCGATTACGCACAGAACCGGCCGCTCAACCGCGGCCTCGGTGATAAGCGTCAGCGTCGCCAGGCCAACCAGAAACCGATCCGGCACCGCATGGGCCGCCAGCCCGAACACGGAGCCCAGCGCCTCCCGCTGCGGCGCGGGCAGGTTCCCCAGGCCGCCCTGGAACGGCATCAGCAGCTGATGCAGCCCCGCGAAGCCGAGTTCCATCTCCGACTCCACCCCCACCGCCCGGGCCACCTGCATATCCGCGGCGCTCTGCACTGCATGCTCCAGCAGAGCGGTCTTGCCGATCCCCGCCTCTCCCCGCAACACGAGGACACCGCTCAACCCGTCCCGTACGCCTGCGAGCAGGCGCTCAAGCTCACGGCACTCCTGCTCCCTTTCCAGCAACATCGTGAACTCATCCCAGTCCTGAGCCTGCCCCAACCGTCAGCTAACCATCTCGACGGCCTGCGGCGGTAGGGACGTTTATCAGTAATGAATGCTTCGTGGCTTCGCAGGTCACAGTCGGTCGCCGGCCCGGCAGGGTGCCAGGCAAAGACTGCGCGACGACCTGGGCCTGTACGCCGAGGAGTACAACGTCGCCCGCGGCCGGCAGGTCGGCAACTTCCCGCAGACGTTCACCCACCTTGCGCTGATCGAAGCGGCCAAGGTCCTCAGCGGCGAGCGGGCAGGGACCCGATCCACAACGCCCGCGCCGCTGCCG
>DAITAE010000013.1:0-20312 GCA_036824445.1 Streptosporangiaceae bacterium
TGTCCCGCGGCACCTCCTCACTCGCCGACTTCCAGAACGCCAGCCGCCTCGCCGCGCAGTTGCAGCCGCTGATGGACCTGACGACGATGCACACGAGTGCGGAACTCGACGCCGCCTACCCGGCCCAGTGGGGGGCCGAGGTGACGCTGAGCTTCGCCGACGGCGAGACGGTGGACCTGCGCACGACCGCCTTCCGCGGCAGCCCGGGCTGGCCGGTCGGCCAGCCGGAGATCGAGGCGAAGGCGGCCGGGCTGCTCGGCGAGGCCGCCGCTCGCGGGCTCTTCGCGACGGTGGCCGCGCTGGGCGCCGACAAGGTCTTCGACCCCGGCTTGGTGGCCACGCCGCACGGGCTGGATCGCCGTGAGGCGGCGTCGCCGTGACGACGGTGTCGCGGTGAGGACGGCGTCGCGGTGAGGGCCGGGTCGTCGCGCAGTGCCGACGCCGCCGGGCAGCCGGCCGGCGGCCTCCCGCGGCCGCTGGACGGTGTGCTGGTGGTGACGCTGGAACAGGCGGTGGCCGCGCCGTTCGCCACCCGGCAGCTCGCCGACCTCGGGGCACGAGTGATCAAGATCGAGCGCCCCGGCCGGGGTGACTTCGCCCGCGACTATGACAGCGCCGCCGGTGACGGCATGTCCAGCTGGTTCGTCTGGCTCAACCGGTCCAAGGAGTCGGTGGTGCTGGACCTGAAGACAGGGCCCGGCCGGCGGGCGCTGGACAGGCTCATCGCCCGGGCCGATGTGTTCGTGTGCAACCTGGCCCCGGCCGCGATCACCCGGCTGGGACTGGACGCCGACCGGCTGTCGGCCCGGCACCCGGCACTCGTCGCCTGCCAGCTCAGCGGGTATGGCGAGGACGGCCCGTACGCCAACCGCAAAGCCTATGACCTGCTCGTGCAGGCCGAGGCCGGGGTGCTTGCGGTCACCGGCCCGCCCGGCGAGCCGGCCAAGGTCGGCATCAGCATCGCCGACATCGCTGGCGGCATGTACGCCTACAGCGGGATACTCGCCGCCCTGCTGCAGCGCGAACGGACCGGCCGGGGCGGGGTGGTGCGGACGTCCCTGCTGCACGCGCTCGCCGAGTGGATGTCGCATCCGATGCTGCTGGCCACCCTGACCGGATCGCCGCCGGCGCGCAACGGGCCGCGCCACGCAACCATCGTTCCGTATGGGTCTTATCAGACCGCGGACGGGGACGAGATCTTGCTTGCGGTGCAGAACGAGGCTGAGTGGGTGCGCCTGTGCCGCGAGGTCGTGGACCTTCCGGGGCTGGCCACCGGCGGCCGGTACGCCGGAAACCAGCGCCGGGTGGAGCACCGGGACGAGGTGGAGGGTGCGCTGGCGCCCGCGATCGCCCGGCTGCCTACCGCCGAGCTGCTGCGGCGGCTGGAGGCGGCCAGGATCGCCTATGCCTCCGTTCGCGGGGTCGGTGAGGTGGTGGCGCATCCGCAGCTGGCCGGGCGGTGGACGGCGATCAGCGCCGGGGGCCGTGAGGTTGACGTGCTGCCGCCCCCCGTTACCCATAGCGGGACCAACGCGGTGCTCGGGCCGGTGCCCCGCCACGGCCAGCACACCGAGGCGGTGCTGGCCGAACTCGCGGGAGACCGAGCCGGGGACGGCGAGGCCCCTGAGCCCGCGCCGGATAGCGGCGGGGATGGCCTGCCCGCCGCGGGCGGCGCCTGACCTCCGTGCTGCGAGGCCGGGTAACGTCGGGGGCATGTGCCGCAACATCACCACACTCCGGGGCCTCCAGCCGCAGGCCACCACCAAGGAGATCGAGGCCGCCGCGCGCCAGTACGTGCGTAAGGTAAGCGGTGTGCAGACGGTCACCGGCCGCACGCAGGACGCGTTCGAGCGCGCGGTCCGCGAGGTGGCCGCGACTACGGCCACACTCCTGGCCGAGCTGCCGCCCCGCCAGCAGCCCCCGCCCACGCTTCCGCCGCTGCGGCGCATCGCCGCCAAGACGGGCTGAGCGGGCATCGCACGGCCTCGGCGGAGCCGCCCGGCCCGACCCTGCCGGCCGCGCGCCGGAGGCGACCAAAGGCCCGGGCGGCCGGGACTCATGGACCTCCGGTCCCGTTTCGGAACGGGGCAACATGGAGGGCATGCGGTCCAACACGGTGGGGAGACGGGCACGATGAGCACGAGGTGGATCAAGATCGTCGGCGGTGCCGGGCTCGCGGCCGGGGCGGTGGCGGTCAGCTACCCGATCCTGTTCCGGGGCAAGTGCCTGAACTGGGGGGCGAGGCCGGACGAGATCAGCCGTCAACTCCCCGGTGACGACCTGCTGACGGATGCCGACATCGTTGCCACGCGGGCGATCACCATCGACGCGCCCCCCGGCGACATCTGGCCCTGGCTCGTCCAGATGGGCAGCGGGCGGGGCGGGGCCTACACCTACGACTGGATCGAGAACCTGTTCGGCCTCGGCATGCACAGCGCTGACGAGATCCTCCCGCAGTTCCAGGACCTCAACCTGGGCGATGAGATCCCGCTGGGGCCCGGGCGCCCCAGCATGCGGGTCGAGGTCTTCGAGCCGGAGCGCGCGCTGACGCTCCGCTTCGAGGACCAGAACTGGGTATGGACGTTCGCGCTGTTCCCCGAGGGCGCGGCGACCAGGCTGGTGAGCCGCAACCGGATCGCAACGCCGCACGCGTCCGTGGTCACGCGGCTCGTCGGCCTGCTCGTCATGGAACCGGGGAGCCTGGTGATGGAGGAGAAGATGCTCCGCGGGATCAGGGAACGGGCGCAGCGGGTGGCGCGCCAGGGCAGGGCCGCTGCGCCGACCTCAACCACACCGGCAGCCAGCTGACGCGCTGCGTGACCCTGCCGCTGAGGCGCCGATCCGACATACGCCTTGACCAGCGCGAGTGGCCCGGTCCTGGCGTTAGGCGCCCACTTTGCCACCGAACCGCTGGCGGGCGGCCTGCCTGGACACGCCCAAGGCGGCGGCTATCCGGTTCCAGCTTCGCCCGTGCGCCCGGGCCTGCGCAACGCGCTCGGTGAGCAACGCCTCATCCCGCCGGGCACGTTCGGCGGCCTCGGCGATGGCGCGCAAGTCGGCGAGGTCTTCCACGTTCGCCGTTTCCGGATCGAGTTCATTGGCGAGTGTCTCGAACCGCCGGGCGGCCTCCTCGATCTCGGCGTCTGTGTGCTTCATGTGATCACCTCCTCATCCCAGGAACCGGTAAAACTTGGCCCGCAGCGGTAAGGCATGGAGGATCACCGGATCGTCGCTGTCGAGCCCAAGCACTCCGATCTCCAGCGGTGCCCCGTCACGGGGCCGGCCCGATCAGCATCGTCAGGTCTTCGTCCATGTCGATCTTGTGGGTCGCATTGCGGACGCCATGCCAGATGTCGGCGTCAGGAACTCCGTGTTTCCGTGCTGGTTCGCCGATCCGCATGTAGACAATCTACCTTGTCTGAACGAAGCCTGAGGATTCAGCGGCGCGGCCCGGCCCAGGCCCGCGCCCAGGCCAGCTCAGTGGCATACCTGCCTTGCCTGCTGCCCAGCCCGGCCGCTCAGAGATACTCGTGCCGCTCCAGGTAGTTGAAGGCACCCCAGCCCACGGGGACCGGGAGCCAGAACGTGAGGGTCCGGAACAGCAGCACTGCGCTGACCGCGGTCGAGCCGGGAAGCCCGGCCGCCGTGAGTCCAGCCGACAGCGCGGCTTCCACCGCGCCGAGACCGCCGGGGGTGGGCACGGCCGACCCCAGAGCGCTGCCGGTGAGGTAGACCAGGGCGATGCTCGCCAGCGAGGCGGAGCCACCAAGCGCCTGGATGCACGCGGCGAGGCAGAGGATGTAGGCCCCGTCGAGCAGCAGCGCGCCACCGATTCCCTTGGCCAGCTTGCGGGGCTGCTGCACCACCGCGAGCAGCCGTGGCAGGACCTGGCCCAGCACCGGTGCGAGCCGGGCCCGTATCAGCCTTCGCCCCGCTGGAATGGCAACGACCGCGAGCACGATGACGATGAGACCGGCGATGACGAAATAGACCCAGTTCGGCGGCTGGAGCGAATGGCCCTGGCTGCCGGTGATCGCCGCGAACACGACGATCAGCAGGATGTGCAGCACGAACGCGACGACCTGGGAGAGGCCGACGCTGGCGGCCGCGACCGCCGCGGGCACCCTCCTGCGCTGGAGGTAGCGGATGTTCAGGGCGGCACCGCCGACGGCGGCCGGCGTGACCAGCGTCACGAACGACCCGGCCAGCTGGGCGAGGACCAGCGGCCTGAACCGGAGCCGGTCGGGAACGTAGCCGGACAGCGCCAGCGCCGCACCGAGATAGGTCACCCCGGACAGCGCCAGCGCCAGCAGGGTCCAGTGCCAGTCGGCGGACCGCAACGTGCTGATGAGGTTCACCCGCCCGAGCTGGCCGAGCAGAAAGTATCCGGCGATCAGGCTGGCGATCAAGGTCACTATCGTCCTGGGGCGGACCCGCTCCAGCCGGACCGGCGCGGCATCCTCACCCGGAGCTGCGGCGAGAAGCTGCGTGCGCAACGCGGGCAGGACATCCTTGCGGCGGCGCAGGGCCGACCGGGTGGTGCGGTGCAGCACGATCGGCTGGAGCAGCGGAACCACCGCGACCAGCTGGTCGGCACCGACCGCCTTGGTGGCCAGACGGGCCGCGCGGTCCGGCCCGACCAGCAGAGCCAGCTCGGCCAGGAGCTGTGTCAGGTCGAGCCGGATCTGGAGGTCGCTTGCCGCCACGTCACCGCCACCGGGATCGAGCAGGACGACGTCGCCATCGTCGGCGAACAAGATGCGGTCGGCGGTCAGTGTCCGGTGTGTGACGCGGTGAGCGTGCAGCCGGAGAACGGCTTCCCATACCCGCAGCAGCTGATCGTCGGTCGGCCGGGAATCGGTGGCCCTGGCCCTGTGCTCGCCGGCCGGCCGGGAACCGGCGGTCGCGCCCCGTTGGTCGTCAGCCGACTGGGAACCGGCGATAGCGGCCGGCCGGGCCGCGGCCGGGTTGGAGCGCGGCGTCCCGGCATCATCGGGCTCGGCTGACCCGGTATCGGGCGGGACGGCCGCGAGCTCGGCGAGCGTGGTGCCGCGGTGATGCTCGTAAGCGAGTGCGTTCGCGTCGCCGCCGACGCTGACCAGCGCGACGAGGCGGGGCGTCCGTACGCCCGCCTCGTCCGCGGCGTACGCCAGCAGCGCCCGGCGCTCCACCGCGCGCTCCTGCGATAGCGGCACGCCGCGGCGCACCGGCCCTTGCAGCCGCAGTCGGCGGTAGAGCCGGTACAGCGCCCCGGCCGCCTCCTGGTCACGGTCGTACACCCGGACGTCGAGCTGGCCGCCGCCGCGTGCCGTCGCGGCGTAGTGGCGGGATTCGATACCGTTCTGCCGAACGCGCCGCATCGCGACAACCGGATGGCCGGCCGAGTGCAGCGCGGACGCGATCTCCTCGGCGGTCGGCCGTTGCGACCACTCGCCGGCGGCGTAGCGCACCCCGAGGCCGATGGCACGGCCGAGAAGCAGCGTGATCAGGAACGAGGGCACGGTCACGCTCGCCGTCGCGAGGTTCGCAAGCCCGTATATCCCGACGGTCAGCCACAGGGTGGTCCGCCAGCGCGAGGGGCCGGTCAGGCCGATGATCGTGGCGTAGGCCGCGAGGCCGGCCAGGTAGCCATCGAGCGGGCCGGAGATACCGGGGCCCGAGGGTGGCATGGCGACCGCGTCATACAGCGGCCCGGCGACTCCCCGCAGCGCCACATTGGCCAGCGCGATCAAGGTGATCGCCCCGGCCCCGGTCAGCACCGCCTCGACGAGCCGCCGGGCCTGGTGACGGCTGACCTGGCGGATGGCGAGCGCGGCGGGCCACAGCAGCAGCGCGAAGTCCGCTGCGATTCCGAGCAGCGCCAGCACCGGGTGCGGCAGCCGCAGGCTGGCGTCCACCGCGTCGCTCTCGATACCGCCCGCCGTTGCGCGGGCGAGGAGCCCAATCCCGGCGACCACGAATACCCCCAGGATGGCCACCAGGCACCGCAGCAGATCGATCGGCCTGCGGATCCGGCGCGCCCGGTGATCCTGCACGACCAGCCCTGGAGCCCGGGCGACGTCAACCTGGTCGGTTGTGCCCGCGTGGTCGCCCGGGTGCGGCCCCGGCCGGGGTGACGTCATCTCGCGATCGTTTCACCTGGCACGGGCCATGGCGAGCCTCCGGCCCGGTCCAGCGTGCAGCTGTGCCCGGTCGTCACTGGCCCCATCAGGAGTGAATGATGTCGGTGTGGTGACAGAAGTGCACCCGCGCCGGGCTCATCGAGTGGATCCGCCCCAGTGACCGCCGCCAGGCCGCCACGTCGCTCGCCTGCCCGGATGGCAGCTTGCTGTCGGGCGGGCCCGCGTACTGGCGCGGCGTGTATGCCGCGTCCCCGATCAGCAGATCGGGCCCGCCTGCCGCGGACTGCACCACGACACACTGATGGCCCGCGGTGTGCCCGGGAGTCGCGATCACGGACAGACCGGGCAGCACCTCGGTGTCCCCGTCGATCAGCTCAAAGTCGCGTTCATGAAGCCGAACCAGTCATAAAGTTCCGGCGACTCGCGCTGCGCTCGGTTCAGCTCCGCACGCTGGACGTAACAGGCGGCGTGCGCGAAGACCGCATTCTGGCCGCAATGGTCGAAATGCAGGTGCGTGTTGATCACCAGGTCGATGTCGCCCGGGGTCATGTCCAGCTCGGCGAGCGCGTCCGCGGCGGAGCGGTTGACCACCCGCCAGTCGTTCAGCCATTCCTGCGGCCCCCCGACGCCGGTGTCCACCAGCACCGCGCCGTCGGAGTGGGTGACCACGAACCCGTGGACGGGCCACTCCAGGCCGTCGACCCCGCGCAGGCTTGCCAGATGCAAGCGCTTGACCTCCAGCGGCATCGTCACTTCCTCCAAACCCAACGGCCATTAGGGCGTCAATTCCCAACGTCGCGGCAGTAGCGCTCACGGGGTATTGACGCGCCTTTATGGCGGTGCCATCTTGTTGTCAGCAGTCAGCCGCCAATGGCGGCCGCGCCGTGCGCTCGGTCGCCGTGGCGGCAGTTGCCTGCCCTTCCCGCTCATGTGACCTGGTGCCGGTGCAGTGGTCCCATGCAGGTTCGTGGGACGGAGGAGGGCGTCATGGCAACACCGCCGATAGTGCCTGCAGGCTGGTACACCGATCCGGTTGGCCGGCATGAGTACCGCTACTGGGACGGGACGGACTGGAAACCAGAAGTATCCGATGGCGGAGTCACGGCTGTCGACCCCCTCGGGCCCGCGCCCCCGCCGCTGCCGCAGCGCACGGCTGAGCCGGCGGTCAGCGATCCGGCTGTGCCAGCGCCGGTTTCCGATCCGGCCGCCCCGGCTCTGGTCACCGATTCGGTGGCGCCCGCACCGGTCACGGATTCGGTGGCACTCGCACCGGTCACGGATTCGGCGGCCGGTCCACGTTGAGGATCCGGATAGGGGTCAAGACGGCGCAGGTGGCCGGCCGGGCATGGTCGGCCGGCTCGTGGTCCGGCACCATGGGGATAGCTGCCCCGTATACCTCGTCCGGCGCGTTCTACTGCCCGGCGTCGCACCAGGCGGTATCCCTGGCCGCGAGTTCCTGACCAGGGAGAATGGCCGGGGAGTGGGGGCCGTTCAGCGGCTGGCCGGGCGGCACTCCTGCAACTGGTGCTCATGCCAGTCGCGCTGCCATTTCACCGTGCAGCGGGGATCGTCGAAGGGCTCGCCCGCCGACAGCAAATCCAGATAGTGAGCATCGGCGTCCAGGCGGCGGCGGAACTCCCCGGCGTCGGCGATGTGCCCGTGCCCAGGGATGACCCAGCGCACACCGGGCACGGCGGCGAGCCGCCGCAGGCCCGCTCGGTAGTCTCCGAGCGGATCTTCCGCGAGCGTGTCCAGGATTGGTATCTCGATGTCGGAGAGCATGTCGCCGGCCACGAGGACCCCAGCGTCCGGGATGAACACCGCGCCGTGGCCCGGCGCGTGCCCGTCATGGACGATCACTTGCGCGGCCGGGCCGTCCCACGGGATGTGTTCCGCACCGCCGGGCAGCGGTACCAGGCGGCCGACCAGGTCCAGGTCGTGGCCGGGTGCGGTGCCCTGGGCCTCGCTGACCATCGCCTCGCGTTCGGCCTCAGCGGCCGCCACGGCACGAGGTGCCGCGTACCTGGGGACATCACCGAGGTCGCGGCTCCAGAGGACATGATCCCAGTGCGGATGGGTCGCGAAGCCGGCCCGCGGCCGCAGGCCCGCGCCGTCCAGGTCGGCGGCTAGCGCGGCGAGGTCGGCAACCGACACTGCCGGGTCGATGACCAGGCACCCGCCGCCGTCGGCGAGAACCGCGGTGCTGGTGCACGTCAGCAGCTGTGAGGTGGCGACCAGGACGCCTGGGGTGATCTCGCGAAAGCGCTGCACCCCGCCTTCCTACAGCACCACGGCACGCTCAGCCAGCTCCTCAGCCCAGAGATGATCATGGACCGGCAGTGGCTGGCCCCCGCCCAGCACCGCGACCACGAAGGCGACGAACGCCGCCCACGCCCAGGCAGCTATGCTCATCGAGCCTGTTCCCGGCGTGGTGACCGTGCCGCCAGCCGATCACCATAAACCGCCGGGGCCCGCTGGGCGGGTGCCTCAGCGCGCGGCTCCTGGGCACACCGGGCGCAGTAGCGGGTCTCAGGAGTGATTACCAGCCGCTGCGCTGAGATGGCGCCCGCACAGCTTTCGCACCAGCCGTAGTTCCCCGCCGACAGGCGGGCGAGTGCCTCTTCGGTGTCGGCCAGCGCCCGGCGGGAGGCGACCGTCTGCCGCAGCAGCGTCCGCAACCGCAGCCGCGCCTCATGGCCGCTGCCGGTGCCTCGGCCCACGACGGTCGCCGCCGCGTCGTGGTAGGCAAGGGCCAGTTCGGTGACCTCCTGCAGCCGGGTCCGCCAGCGGGCCTCTAGCAGTGCCCGCCACCGCGGCCCCCCGGCCGGCCGGGGTCTTCCTCCGACTGGTCCGGCCCTGCTTCTGACCGGTCCGGCAAGCGGGTTGTCGCTCGTTTCCGTCTGCATTCGCATTCCTGGGCGTGTGGCTGGTATCCGGGCCGAGTGGGCGCGAGTCCTGAGCGTGGCACCCTCGGCTCGCCGCATCATCCGCCGGGCAGCTCGCCCAACCGGACTCCAATCCTGAGCGTCTGGTCATCGCGAGCGTTGGTGACGATGTTGCCCTGGCCGTCAAGGACAGCTCCGGAGCCGAGCCCGTTCGGGGTGCGGATGAGCACCACCGACGGCAACACCTGGCGGACCACATCCGCGTAGCTGGCCAAGGCCGGGGCGCTGGTCGGGGGCGCAGCACTGGTTGCGGCCGCCGCAGGCGCGGGTCCGGTCGCGGATGACCCGAAGGCGGCGGCGCCAATGGCGACCCCGCCGCCCCCGATCACTACGGCCATCGCCGTGGCGATCCACGCCCGCCGTCCCCGTTCGGTCAATCCCATCTCCTTGGCTCCTTCGTCGTCGGCCAGATGCACCCAGCCCTGCCGGGCGCGGCCCCGTCCGAGACTCAGGCAACCCGGCGGCTATGCAGTCGCCGTGCCGCCTCCGTGGTGGCCATATGGAGGGCCTGAGCCGCCGGTCGGCTCGGCCTGGCGGCTGCGATCCAGGGGCTGGAGGTCGCGGTCCGAAGACTGGAGGTCGCGGTCCGAAGACTGGAGGTCGCGGTCCGAAGACGGGTGGGCGGGGTCGGAGGACGCGGGGGAGTGATCCGTCGGCAAGCGGGGGCGATCCGACTGGTGTGCCGCCAGGAAGAGCAGAAACACCATCACCGCCAGCGAAACGCAGATGACGGCGACCATGATGAAATGCTCTGCCGCTGACATGGCCTCCGGCACCAAACCACCTCCCACGCTGGTGGTCACGCGCTGGCCAGAACCCCAGGCCAGCCGGCAGCTGTGCAAGAGCGATGCCGTCGTGGTGGCGATGATGTGGAGGAGCCCGGAACCAGCGGAGGCGGGCGGCACGCAAGCCAGGCGGGCGGCGCGCGAGCCAGGCGGGCGGCACGAGACGGACGCGGGCGGCGCGCAATGGACGCGGGTGGCGAGAGGGAGACGGCGGCCGATCAGGCGCGGGGGAGGGTGAGCGTCATCTCGGTGCCGTGTCCCGGCTGGCTGCTCGCGGTCAGCTGCCCGCCGTGCGCGCGGGCGAGTTCGGCAGCCACGGACAGGCCGATGCCGCTGCCGGAGACCCGCGCCGCCCCCTGGCCGCGCCAGAACCGGTCGAAGATGTGCGGCAGCTCGTCGGCGGGGATCCCGACACCGGTGTCGGTGACCTGAAGCACGGCGTCGCCGTCGTCCAGCCCGGTACGCAACGTGACCTGCCCGCCGGGCGGGGTGAACTTCAGGGCGTTGGTGAGCAGATTGGTGATGACCTGATGCAGCCTGCCCGGGTCGGCGAGGATCTTGGCCGGGTCGAGCCGCCGCTCCAGGCTGACCCCGATGGCCTCGAACCGGCCGGACAGGCTGTCGGCGGCGGTGGCCGCGATGTCCGCCAGGTCGGCCGGGCGCAGGGCCAGCTGGAGGGCGGCCGCCTCGGCAGCTGCGAGCGTCTGCAGGTCGCCGACCATGCGGGCCAGCCGCAGCACCTCGTCACGGAGCGAGGCCAGCTGGCTCGGTGTGGGCTCCGCCACCCCGTCGAGCAGTGCCTCGTGGCCCGCCTGCAGGACCGCGATGGGGGTACGCAACTCGTGGGCAACGTCGGCAACCAGCGCCCGGCGCAGCTGCTCCTGCCGGTCAAGCGTGTTGGCCATCTGGTTAAAGGCGGTCGCCAGCTCGCGCAGCTCGCCGGGCGCCGGGATCCGCCCGACCCGGGCGGTGCGGTCGCCTCTGCCCATGGCCCGGGTCACCGCGATCAGCTCTCCCACCGGCCGGGTGATCCGCCTGGCGACCGCCAGCCCGGTCAGCAGCGCAAGCACCGCCGCCAGCCCTGCGGCCCCGGCGATCGCCCGCAGGAGAGCTGTCTGCAGTGTGTGGTTCGCAGCGGCGAGGCCGGAGCCGGTGAACCGGACCACGGCAACGCCTACCCGCTGACGGTGCACCACGACGGGGCGCATGAGCTGCGGGCTGGAAGCACGCACGGCGAAGTGGGAGGAGGTGGCGACGGGCCGCCCGGCCTGGTCGCGTATCTGCGCGTCCGCGCCCACTCCGGCCGCCAGATCCAGCACCGGGACGACGCTCGCCTGTGACCAGCTGTGGTTGCGGTCCCACGCCGTCCCGGCCGCGGCCGCGATCGCCCTGGTCAGCTCGGAGCGCTGGCGGCTGGCCAGGCTGGAGACGTCCGCGGCCGCGAACGCGGCCGTCAGCCCGGCCAGCAAGGCGATCGCTGCCAGTGCTACCGCGGCGAACGCCAGCGCCAGCCGCAGCCCGATCGCATCACCCCGGGTCCCGGCGTCGGGCGGCGCGGGGCCACCCTCAGCCATCGCCCGTCAGGCCGAGCCGGTAGCCGCCGCCCAGCACGGTCTGGATGATCTGAGGGTTGCCGGGCTCGACCTCGATCTTGCGGCGCAGGTTCTTCACGTGCGAGTCGACCGTCCGCTCATAACCCTCGAACTCATATCCCCGCACCCGGTTGATCAGCTCGAACCGTGAGTACACCCGGCCCGGCACCGCGGCCAGCGCGACCAGGATGCCCCACTCGGTGGGGGTGAGCCCGACATCCGCGCCGCGCACCGTTACCTGCCGCCGCGCCTGGTCGATGACTAGGGCCCCCCCGCCGTAGCTCACCACACCCTGCTCAGCCGCAACGCCGCCCCGCCGCAGGATCGCCTGGACCCGCAGCACGAGCTCCCGGGGGCTGAACGGCTTGGTGACATAGTCATCGGCGCCCAGCTCCAGGCCGCGGATCCGGTCTTCCTCGGCGCTCTTGGCGGTCAGCATCACGATCGGCGTGGGCGCGACGGCCCTCAGCTCGGTTGCGACCGTCTCACCGGGCACGTCCGGCAGTCCCAGATCGAGGACAACCAGGTCCGGCGAGGCCGAGGACGCCAGCGTGATCGCCTCCGCGCCGGATCCGGTCGACAGCACGGCGAACCCGGCCCGCTCCAGATAGGAGCGGACCAGATCCCGCAGCTTGCGCTCGTCCTCAACCAGCAGCACCGTCGCCGCCATCAACCCACCGCCTCTTCGCCGGCTCGCGCTCCGCTCCGCCCCAGTTCCGCCCCGTGTTCCATCATCCCGCAAGGCGTTGGGCATGTGCGCCCTGCCGGCCGGTCACAGCTGGCCAGCCTGGGATCTTCACAAGGTCACCATGACAGCTTCACCTGCCCAGCATGGCGGCGCGGTGCACTGATTGCATGGACACCGGCAGCCGAGGCCCGCTGGCATGACCGGCGGCGACCTGATCGTGCTGGCGCCGTGGGTCGTCTTCGGCGCCTGCCTGATCGCGATCTCCATCCGGCTGTTCACCCGGCGCCACGCGTCCCGGCGGCATTCGGCGTCCGGCCGCGAACATGACCAGCGCTGAGCACCCCGCATCCGCCCGGCGACGGACTTAGAGGCCCCGGCCGCAGCGATTGACGCAACGGATGGACATCCCGTCGGGCAGTGGCGGCTCAGCGGGGGACCCGCGGCATGACCTCGCCCGCGATCAGCTCAACCTGCCGTCGCTCGTCGCCCACCGGCCAGAAGTGGACTCGCTGACAGCCCGCGCGGGCATAGCGGGACAGCAGTTCCGAGCACTCCTGCGCCGGGCCAACGCAGATCCGCCCGCGGAGCTCAGCCGGGTCGCGCCCGACCAGCGGACCGACGACCCGCTCCAGGACCCGTTCCGCATCTGACCGGCTTTCGGTGATCCAGGTCCACATCGTGACCAGCGCGTGCGGGAACCCGCGCGACGGCCGCCGCTGTCTCTCGAGCTCGTCGCCGAGTAGGGTCATGGCCGCGGCAAAGGCCTCCGGGGTGGTGTTGTAGGCGGAGGCGAGCCAGCCATCGCCGAGCCGGGCGACGCGGCGCAGGCCTGCCCGCGAACCCCAGCTTCCGAGCCAGAGCGGGACGCCGCCGGGCTGCCGCGGCGGAGGGGAGAGCCCGGCCGAGGGCGCGGAGTAGTAGGCACCGCCCGCCGCGGCCGCCCCCGGCTGGAGGAGGCCTTTGAGCAGCCGAACCGCCTCGTCGAAGCGCGGCCACCGTTCTCCGAACGGCGCTCCCACCGCCGCGTAGTCGGCCTCGGACGAACCCGGGCCAAGGCCGGCGATCATCCGGCCGTCGGAGAGGATGTCCAGTGCCGCGAACATCTTCGCCAGGGGCACCGGCCCGCGCAGCGTCGCGAGCGCGAGGCTGGTCACAAGCTTCATCCCGCCCGAACGCTCCGCCACCGCGGCCAGGGCCGTGGGGCCGTCGAGCCAGGGCGCGGGGAACAGAAAGTGATCGTTGGCCGAGATCGCCGCGAACCCGCACTCCCGCGCGGCGTCCACGGTCTCGGTGAGTCGGCGGTGGGAGAACCCCTCACCGCCGAAGTCAATCAGTGGCAGATGTATACCCGCGTCCATGACCGGGCCATTCTCCCATCCGGGCGCTCAGTCGCCAGCCAGCTCGTCGGTCGCGGCCTGCCCGGCGGCGGCGGTGCGGCGGAGGAAGCCTGCGAGCAGTTCGAGTTCGGCGCCGGTGTACCCCGCGCAGATCTCGTCCATCGAGGCATTCATCCCGGCGTAGAGGCCGATCAGCTCGGCGTTGCGGCCGCGGAGGGCACGGATGGCTACCGCGCGGCGGTCGGACGGGTCGCGGTCGCGCGTCACCCAGCCACCACGTTCGAGCCGGTCGAGGATGCCGGTGATGGTGGCCGGGTGCAGGCCGGCGAGCCGGGCGAGAGCGCTCGGGCTGAGCGGGCCATGGCGGTTGATCAGGTCGAGGCAGTCGAGGTCGACGTCGTTGAGCGCCAGGTGCGCGCTGACGTGGTGGTTCAGGAGGGACAGCTGGATGGCCAGCTCGCGCAGCGACTCCTTGATCGCCGTGGTCAGCCGTCTCCGGCGCACGGCGGCGGTACCTTGGTCGGCCGCAGTTGTTACGTTTTCCATATGATATGATCTCCATATCGTATGACCTACGAATTACAAGGTATCAGGAGCGAGAGATGAAGCTCACTATCTTCGCGGCGACCGGCGGTGTCGGCCGGCAACTCCTCCGGCAGGCGGTCGCCGCCGGCCACGACGTCACGGCGGTCGTGCGGAACCCGGCGAAGCTAGCCGGGGAGCCGGTGCGCGTCGTCACCGCCGACCTGGCGGACGCCGACCCGGCGACGCTGGAGTTCGCCGTTCGCGGGGCCGACGCGGTCCTGTCCGGCCTTGGCCCGCACTCCAATGCCGACGCCGGCATCGCCGCACCCGGCACGGCGGCCATCGTGGCCGCGATGCAGGCCATACAGGTACGGCGCATCGTGGTGGTCAGCGCCGCGCCGGTCGCCACCGTCCGCTCGCCGGGCCGCCCCAACCCGCCGAAGCACGACCCCGGCGACGGGTTCTTCATGCGGCACCTGTTCATTCACCTGGCCAGCGCCATGTTCGGCAAGGTATACGCCGACCTCGCTCAGATGGAGGATGTCCTCGCCGGCAGCGGCCTGGACTGGACCGTGGTGCGGCCGCCACAGCTGACCGGCAAGCCGTTCACCGGCCATTACCGGACGGCCTACGGGCAGAACATCCGGGGTGGCTGGTCAGTCTCGCGGGCCGACGTTGCCCACCTCATGCTGCGGGTGCTCGAGCAGCCCGAGACGATCAAGCAGACCATCGGAATCGCCAGCTGATGCGGCCAATGCGGCCCGCCCGGCGGCCGCAGTCAGGGTGCTTGGGCCGCGCGGACGAGGCGGACGTGCGTGGCGGCGGGCGAGCTGACCAGTTCGGCACAGTCGTAACCCTGCGGACCGCCGTCGAGGTGGTCGAAGAGCCGGGCCCCGCCGCCGAGCAGGACCGGTGCGATCGCCAGTTGCAGGTCGTCGATGAGCCCGGCCCGAAGGTACTGCTGGACGGTGGCGGCGCCGCCGTAGAGCCTCACGTCTTGCCCGCCGGCGGCGGCGACAGCGCGGTCAAGCGCCGCGTTGATGCCGTCCGTGACGAAATGGAATGTGGTCCCGCCCTCCATCGTGACGGGCGGACGCGGGTGATGGGTGAGCACGAACACCGGGAAGTGGTACGGGGGGTTGTCACCCCACCAGCCGGTCCACTGCTCGTTCTCCCAGGGCCCGCGGATGGGGCCGAACATATTGCGGCCCATGATGCCGGCGCCGACGCCGACCTCGCCCCGCGCGACGAAGTCGTCGTCGAGGCCCTTCTCGCCACCGTCCAGCCCGCCGAGCTGGCGGGCGGTCCGGGTGGCGAACATCCATTCATGCAGCCGCTCACCGTCCACACCAAGCGGGTTGTCCAGGCTCTGCCCGGGCCCGGCGACATAGCCGTCGAGCGACATGGTGAGGTTGTGCACCCGCAGTTTCGGCATCGGTTCTCCCCTTCATGCTGGCCGGGTGGCGCGCACTCGCGCCCAGCAGGATGTCGGTGCCGCCGTCCGGTTCTCGACATTCGGCCGGACACCGGGCGGCCCGTCGCGGGAGGTCGGGTAATCCACCTGGGCGGGGACGGTCGCGCGTCATCAGGGCGGGGATGCGTACCCGCAGCACGGTTTCGCCCGGCCGGGAGTCGATCGTGATCGTGCCCCGGTGGCGCTCCACCACGATGCGCTGTGCGATATCGAGGCCGAGGCCGGAGCCCTTTCCCACCTCTTTGGTCGTGTAGAAGGGCTCGAACGCGCGGGCCGCCACCTCCGGCGGCATGCCCGGGCCGGTGTCGCCGATCTCGATGACGACGTCGCCCTCATCGGCACGGGTCGCCACCCGGAGCGTGCCGGCGCCGTCCATCGCGTCGACGGCGTTGTCGATGAGGATGGTCCATACCTGATTGAGCTCGCCCGCGTAGGCGTCGATCCGGGGGACGTCGGGTCCGTAGTCGCGAACGACGGTGACGCCGTCGCGGAGCTTGTACCCGAGCATGACCAGGGTGCTCTCGAGGCCGTCCGTGACGTCGATGTGCTGTATCGACGCGCGATCCATCTGTGAGTAGGACCTGACCGCGGCGACCAAATCGGAGATGCGCCGGGTCGAGTCCATCACCTCCGACAGCAGCGCGGTGATCGAGAACGCGCTAGCGACCCACTCCAGGCCCGCCTCCAGCGCGGGACCCTCCAGCAGGGCCGCCATCCGCTCGCACCAGGCCAGGTCGACCCCGGCGGCGGCCAGCGGCGGGGCAATGATCCAGTCGCGGGTGACGCCGTGCCCGCTGAGCCACGACGACAGCGCGTCCTCGCGGTCGGCCAGGGCCAGTGGCGCCAGGCCCGCCGCCTGCGGCTCGATCTCGCGGCGCAGCGCATCGAGCGCGATGAACTGCTCGGCCGAGATCTCGCTCTGGGCAAGCCGGCGGAGGCAGGTGAGCAGCGTCTGGCATGCGGCCTCGAGGTCGTCGGCCGCCCGGGTGGCTGCGGAGGCCGGGTTGTTGATCTCGTGCGCGAGGCCGGCGGCGAGCGTGCCGAGGGTGACGAGGGACTCGCGCTGCCGTGCCGTCGACTCGATGGAGCGCGCGGTACCGTACAGCCCCCTGATGAGGTGCCCGCCGAGCGGGAACCAGGCGGCGATCAGCTCGCGGAGCACCTCGGCGGGCACCCGGAGCACCCGCGCGTCCGTCCGTGCCCGGCCGGTCGCGAGGTAGACACCGTGCTCGTCCCAGGCGCGGAATCCGCCGGCCCAGCGGCCCGGCACGTCCATGTGCCCGACCACGGCGTCCTCGCGGCCGACGTGGCGCACGAGGTCGATGGCGCCGTCGAGCAGCACCCACCAGAAGTCAGCGTGCTCGCCCTCGCGGAACACATCCGCCCCGGCCTCGACGCGAACCTCGGTGCCCCTCCGGGCCAGCTCCGCGAGCTGGTCATCGGTCAGGCCTTCGAGAACGCTGAGCGAGCGGAGCTCGTCGATGTGCGTCGCCTTCCCCAAAAGTCACCCCCGTGGCCTGGCTGCCCGGATGGCCGGCAGGACAGAAGAACCGCAGGTCGCAAAGCATAGCGGCGCGGTCAGCGACGCCCCGACACCAGGGACCTCGGCTACGCTGCGTACGGGCACCGTGCCCGGTGGGGTGATCGCTCCTGCCGTTGCGACGTCCCGTGTACCACGGGCGGGTCCCAGATCAGCAGGAGGCCCGGCCTTGCCCGAACCGCTCCCACCCTCGGCTTCCGTCCCCGGCGGGCACCGTGCGAGGCTGCGCGCGGACTGCGGGCGCTGCTTCGGACTGTGCTGTGTCGCGCCGGCCTTCGCGGCCTCGGCCGACTTCGCCATCGACAAGGACGCCGGGCAGGCATGCCCCCACCTGCGGCGGGACTTCCGCTGCTCCATTCACGATCGCCTCCGGCCGCAGGGGTTCCCGGGCTGCGCGGTCTATGACTGCTTCGGCGCGGGGCAGCAGGTCGCCCAGGTGACCTTCGGCGGGCGGGACTGGCGGCGGGAGCCAGGCCTGGCCGGGCAGATGTTCGGAGTGTTTACCGTCATGCGGCAGCTCCACGAGCTGCTCTGGTACCTCAGCGAGGCGCTGACGCTGCCGGCGGCCCGCCCGGTCCATGGCGACCTCAGCCGCGCCCTCGACGAGACCGAACGCCTCACTCAGCAAAATGCCGGCGCTCTCGCGGAACTGGACGTGGTGGCACATCAGCGAGCTGTCAATACCCTGCTGCTCCGCGCGAGCGAGCTGGCCCGGGCCGCCGCCCGGCGCACCGGAGGCGACCTCCGTGGCGCCGACCTCGCCGGGAAGGATCTGAAAGGCGCCGACCTCAGCGGCGCCAGCCTGCGGGGCGCCCGCCTGATCGGGGCCGACCTGAGGGGCGCTGACCTCAGGCTCGCCGACCTCACCGGCGCCGACCTCAGGGGCGCCGACCTCAGCGGTGCCGACGTCAGCGAGAGCATCTTCCTCACCCAGTCCCAGCTCGACGCGGCAGTAGGCGACCTGCGCACCAGGCTTCCACCGGCGCTCACCAGCCCGGCGCACTGGCCGCCCACGGCCATGCCCGGTCATTCGTAACGTCGGCCCGCCCTGGCGGGTTCCCGCGCCGGCCCGTCGCGCCGTAGGGCAGGCTTGGCTCGTGAGCATCCCGTTTCCTGAGCCCACGACTCCGGTGTCGTCGCGTGCGGAGGTCTTCCTCACCTATCTCGACTACTTCCGCTCACGGCTGGTGAACAAGCTCGAAGCGCTGCCCGGCGGCGAGCTGCGCCGCAGCCGGCTGGAGTACGCCCGCCACGTCGGCCATCTCGACATCGTCAGCGAGCTGGCCGGCGGCCAGACCGGGGAGTAGCCGATGAGACTCGCCGACTTCGAGGCCATGAGCTTTGACTGCTACGGCACCCTGATCGACTGGGAGGCCGGCCTGTCGGCGGTGCTCGGCCCGTGGGCACGCGAGCACGGGCTGGACCTGACCGAGGAGCAGCTGCTGACCGAGTACTCCACGATCGAAGCCACGGTCGAGGCGCAGCGTCCCACCGACCTCTACCCGGACGTCCTGGCACGCAGCATGCGGCTTCTCGGCGGCAAGCTGGGCGCCGGGGTCACCGGCGAAGAGGCGGCACGCCTGGCAGGCTCGGTGCCCGACTGGCCCGCGTTCCCCGATTCGCGCGACGCACTGCTCGCCCTGGGCAGGCGCTTCAAGCTGATCATTCTCTCCAACGTCGACCGGGCCTCGTTCGCCGGATCAAACGCCCGGCTCGGCGTCACGTTCACGAGCATCCTGACCGCGCAGGACATCGGGTCGTACAAGCCGTCGCAGCGGAACTTCGACGCCCTCACCGGCGAGGCGGCCCGCTTGGGCATTGAGCCGGGCAAGCTGGTGCACGTGGCGCAGAGCCTGTACCACGACCACGTGCCGGCCAAACGGGCCGGGCTTCCCACGGTGTGGATCAACCGGCGTCACGCCCGGCCCGGCTGGGGCGCCACCCCCGAGCCGCCGGCGCCGGTTACGCCGGACTGGGAGTTCCCGTCCATGGCGGCGTTCGCCGCCGCCGCCGTCTCCGGCCAGGTCTAAGCGGCCGGCGGGGCCAGCCGGACCGGCAGCCGCCGTGGCCCCCATGTCCCGGGGGGGTCATCGAACACGCCCGGGATGCGCGCGTCACAGCTCGCGCAGCGGCCGCGGCCGGTGAGCCGGTAGGCGCCGAGGCGGTACCAGTCGCGCTCGATAACCAGCTCGCCGCACCCCGGGCAGCGGGTGCTCTGGCCCGCGGCGTCATGGACGTTGCCGGTGTAGGCGTAGCGGATGCCGTTGTCGAGTGCGATGCGCCGGGCCCGGGCCAGCGTCGCTGGCGGCGTAGGCGGCCGGTCCCGCATCTTGAAGTCGGGGTGGAAGCCGGTGAAATGTACCGGCACGTCCTGCCCGAGCTGCCCGGCGACCCACCGGGTCATCGCATCGATCTCCTGGCCGGAGTCGTTGACCCCCGGGATCAGCAGGTTGGTGATCTCGAGCCAGACGCCGGTCTCGTGCTTGAGGTACCGCAGCGTGTCCAGCACCGGGTCCAGCTTGCCCAGGCACACGCGGTGGTAGAACTCGCCGGTGAACCCCTTGAGGTCCACGTTCGCCGCGTCGATGTGCCGGTAGAACTCCGCCCGCGGCTCCGCGGACATGTAGCCGGCCGTCACCGCCACCGACTTGATGCCGAGCTCCCGGCAGGCGTCGGCCACGTCGATCGCGTACTCCAGAAAGATGACCGGGTCGTTGTAGGTGAACGCCACGCTGCGGCAGCCGAGCTCCGCGGCGGCCCGGGCAATCGTCCCCGGCGACGCCTCGTCGGCCAGCGTGTCGATCTCCCGTGACTTGGAGATATCCCAGTTCTGGCAGAATCGGCAGCCAAGATTGCACCCCGCCGTGCCAAACGACAGCACCGGCGACCCGGGCAGGAAGTGGTTGAGCGGCTTCTTCTCGATCGGGTCCACGCAGTAACCGCTGGAGCGCCCGTAGGTCGTCAGGACGATCGCATCGCCCTGCCGCATCCGCACGAAGCAGAACCCACGCTGCCCCTCCTGCAGGCGGCACGCCCGCGGGCACACGTCACACTGGACCCGCCCGTCCTCGGTGCGGTGCCAGTGCCTCGTCGCCACCGTGGCCCGGTCCATCGCTCGCCTCCTCCCGACACTACCTCCGGACAACGCGGCGGCCGGGTCAGTCGGCGCGGGCGTCGGCGTGCCCTGCACGCCAGGCGCCGAGACGGTCAGCGACGTAGCGGCCGACGTCGGCGCTTGGCTGCTCCATGGGCGCGAGGTAGCCGGCCGTGAACATCCGCGAGCGCATGCCGTCCTGCACCTGCT
>DAITAE010000843.1:0-1632 GCA_036824445.1 Streptosporangiaceae bacterium
AGCGCTGCGACACCCGGACCGAGGCCAGGTGCGCGGCGAGCCCGCCGATCGTCGGGGTGTAGGAGCGGCCGTTGTCGTTGACCACGATGACCAGCCGGCTGTTCTTCGCGGCCGAGATGTTGTTGAGCGCCTCCCAGGCCATGCCGCCGGTCAGCGCGCCGTCGCCGACCACCGCGACCACCGTGCGGCCGCTCTCGCCGCGCAGCTGGTAGGCCTTGGCCAGCCCGTCCGCATAGGACAGCGCGGTGGATGCGTGCGAGTTCTCCACGATGTCGTGCTCGGACTCGGCCTGGTTCGGGTACCCGGACACGCCGCCGCGCTGCTTCAGCCTGGCGAAGCCGTCCTGCCGCCCGGTGAGCAGCTTGTGCACGTAGGCCTGGTGGCCGGTGTCGAAGACGATGCGGTCCGACGGCGAGTCGAAGACGCGGTGCAGCGCGATGGTCAGCTCGACCACCCCGAGGTTGGGCCCGAGGTGCCCGCCGTTGCGCGACACCGCCTCGATAAGGAAGTCGCGGATCTCGCCGGCCAGCGCGGGCAGCTCGTCGGGGCTGAGCGCCTTGAGATCCCTGGGACAGGACACGGACTCCAGCAGAGTCACCCTCGTGCTCCTCATCGTCGGCGGCCTGGCGGGCCCCCGCGATCAGCCCCCGGCGGGCGGGCCTGCGGGCCAGGCTCGAAGCGAGAACCCTAGGCGAGTCTATTTCGCCCGGCGCGGATCATGCACGCTGACGGTGATGTTGGGTCAGGATCCCGCCATGACACGCGGGATTTCCGCCTCTGACCTGGGCGTCTGCGATGACCGCAGGGCGCGGACCTCGCGTGGCGCCAGCGCGAGCAGCGACGCAACGAGGATCAGCACCGCGGCGCCGTACTCGGTGGCCGGCACCCCGATCCTGGCCGCGAGCGGGCCCGCCACGAGCGCACCGGCCGGCATCGCCGCTACCGTGCCGAGGATGTCGTAGGAGGAGACGCGGGCGAGCCGGTCCGGCGGGATGTGCCGGGCCAGCGTCACCGTCCACTGCACCATCATAATCTCGATCGCGACGCCCAGGACGACCGCGGCAGCGCAGACCGCCGGGAGCGGCCACGGCGCCGCAAGCGCCAGCGGCGAGATCGCGCAGGCCCCACCGATGAGCACCACGAACCGAATCGGCCGGCGCGGGGTGAAACGCAGCGCGACCAGGCCGCCGATGATCAGGCCGACCGCGTCCGCACCCATGATCACGCCCCACGCCGCCGGGCCGCCCAGTTCCCGGCGGGCAACAACCGGCCCGAGCACGTCGAACGCGCCGTACCAGGCGGCCAGCACCACGCAGAACTGGGCGGTGGTCGCCCACAGCCAGGTGTGGGAGGCGAACTCCGCCCAGCCCTCGCGCAGGTCGCGGAGCAGGCTGGCCTGCCCGGTGCGCTGCGCGCCCGGCGCGCGGATGGCCAGCAGCAACGGCACCGTGCCGACCATGCCGATCCCGCAGGCCGCCAGGGCCCAGCCGGGCCCGGCCGCGGCCACGAACACCCCGGCGGCCGCGGCGCCGCCCATCTGCGCCGCGTTCATCGCCAGCCGGCTCAGCGCGCTGGCCTCCTGCATCAGCTCGGCCGGGACCAGCCGGGGCAGCAGGGCCTGGGAGGCCGGGT
>DAITAE010000844.1:0-1629 GCA_036824445.1 Streptosporangiaceae bacterium
CTAGGCTTCGGGCGTGCTGGAGTCCGTGCTTGTCGCCAACCGGGGCGAGATCGCGCGCCGTATCATCGCCACCACGCGCCGGCTCGGCATCCGGGCTGTGGCCGTCTACTCGGAGGCCGACGCGGGCCTTCCCTTCGTCAGGGAGGCGGATGAGGCGGTGCAGATCGGGCCGCCGCCCCCGGCGCAGAGCTATCTGGACGCCGATGCCATCATCGCCGCCGCCCGCCAGACCGGCGCCGCCGCCGTCCATCCCGGCTACGGTTTCCTGTCCGAGAGCGCCGCGTTCGCCCAGCAGGTGCTGGCCGAGGGGCTGACCTGGGTCGGCCCCCCGCCGGAAGCGATCGAGCAGATGGGCGACAAGATCAACGCCAGGAACCTGATGCACCGGGCCGGGGTCCCCGTCGCCGTGGGCAGCGCGGATCCGGTGACCGACGCCAGCGCGGCGCTGGCGGAGGCGGAGCGGATCGGTTACCCGGTGATGGTCAAGGCCGCGGCCGGCGGGGGCGGCATCGGCATGAGCGCGGCCGCCGGCCCGGAGGCGCTGCAGACGGCCTTCGATACCGCCCGCACCCGCGCGGAGCGGTTTTTCGGCAGTCCCGCGATCCTGCTGGAGCGGTTCGTTGAGCGGGCGCGGCACGTCGAAGTGCAGATCATGGGGCTCAACGATGGCCACGTGGTGGCCCTCGGAGAGCGTGACTGCTCAGTCCAGCGGCGGCACCAGAAGGTCGCCGAGGAGACGCCGTCCCCCGGCGTCAGCCCACAGGTGCGCGAGCGCTTGCTCGCGGCCGGGGTCCGGGCCGGGGAGGCGGTCGGCTACCTGGGTGCTGGGACCGTGGAGTTCCTGCTCGATGTCAGGACGCAGGAGTTCGTGTTCCTGGAGATGAACACCCGGCTGCAGGTCGAGCATCCGGTGACGGAGCTGGTCACCGGTATCGATCTTGTCGAGCAGCAGTTTCTGGTCGCCGCGGGGGAACGGCCCGGCTTCGAGCCGCTGGGCGTTCAGCACGATGGGCATGCGCTGGAGTTCCGGGTCTACGCCGAGGACCCGGTTCGGTTCCTGCCCAGCCCGGGTGCGATCACGCAATGGGAGCAGCCGGCCGGGCCGGGGATCCGGGTGGATGCCGGCTACGAGACGGGCAACACGGTCACGCCGTTCTACGACCCGCTGCTCGCCAAGCTGTGCGTGCACGGGCAAACCCGGGACGAGGCGCTGGGACGGGCGCGCGACGCGGTGGCCGCGTTCCGGGTCGCCGGGCCGAAAACGAACCTGCCATTCCACGCCGACCTGCTCGCGAGCGAGTCGTTCGTCAGCGGCGATTACGACACGTCCGTCGTGGCAGGGCTGCGTCCCTGACCCCGGTGGCAGCACAATGATGGCGGCGGCATCCGGGCCCATGCCGTGCCCGGCCTAGGAGAGGAGCGGCGGGTGGCCGAAGTCCGCGCGGAGATGGTGGCAAACGTCTGGAAGGTTGTGACCGCCGAAGGGGACCAGGTCGAGGACGGCGACACGCTGGTCATCCTCGAGTCGATGAAGATGGAGATCCCCGTCTTGGCCGAAGAGGCCGGCACCGTGGCCAAGCTGCACGTGGCGGAGGGGGACGTCGTCCAGGAGGGCGACCTCATCGCGAC
>DAITAE010000845.1:0-1627 GCA_036824445.1 Streptosporangiaceae bacterium
CCGCATCGCCTGCCGGACGTTGACGTCGTTGAACGGCGCCTGGTCGACGCGCATCGTGAAGGGAGTGATCGCTCCGGTGTGCGAGGTGACGGTCCGCACGCCGCCGGTCGATTTCAGCGCCGCGATCTGCGCGCCCTCCAGGGCGCCCGCGCCGTGGATCACGCCCGTCACCAGGGCGTTCTGCAGGGAGGCGCTGTCGCTGAAATCGATGATCGTCAGCGTGTCGACGAACGGCAGGCCCGGCTTCCAGTAGTTGGGGTTCCGGACGAACACGCTGCGCTGGCCCGGCGTGAAGCTTTGGTACTTGAACGCCCCCGTGCCGTTTGGCTTGCTCGGGTTGAACCCGACCGGGACGACGTACAGGTAGT
Organism: Streptosporangiaceae bacterium; assembly: GCA_036824445.1. Taxonomy (GTDB): domain Bacteria; phylum Actinomycetota; class Actinomycetes; order Streptosporangiales; family Streptosporangiaceae; genus UBA9676. The sequence goes on from DAITAE010000845.1 coordinate 369, forward strand.
ACCAGTACGCCAGCTGGTCGAGGAAGCTCCCGTAGGGGCTGGCCATCGGCACCAGGACGGTGTGCTTGTCGAGCTTCTTGAGGCCCTTCACGTCGACGGGACCCAGCGGCGTCGACCCGGTCAGCTTCTGGTTCTTGATTCTGGAGAGCGTGAAGATGACGTCGTCGGCAGTGAGCGGCTTCCCGTCATGGAAGGTAATGCCCGGCCGGAGGCGGATGACCCACTGCGACGTCGACCCGCGCGGGCTGATCTCCTCTGCCAGCACGAACTCGGTCTGCGCCCGGGTGTTCAACTGGAGCAGCGGCTGGTAGAGCGACTGCGCACGGGCCGTATCGAGATAGGTGAGCCCCTTGTGCGGGTCGAGCGTGTCCGAGCCCGAGCCTCCGGTGAGGCCAACCTTCAGGCTGCCGCCCCTCTTCCTGGCCGATGTCGCCGTTGGGCTGCTCGCTGCGGGTGTCGAGGAGCCTGAGCTGCACGCCGCGAGCAGGCCGCCAGCGCCCGCCAGCGCTCCCGTCCCGGCCAGGCCGCGGAGGAATTGACGTCGGTCCAGCGGATCTGTGCGGATCCCGGGCTCGTCCGCCCGTGCTCCGTGATCGTTTGTGTTCATGGACTGTCGGCCCTCTCATTCACTGAGGTAGATGTGTGTTGGCTCAGATGCCTTCAAGGAACGCCTGGAGGACGAGCCGGCCCACCATCTCGACGTGTGCGGCAGCCTCCGCCGTCGCGGCGGCGGCGTCACCGCCCGCGATCGCCTCGGCGATCCGGATGTGGCCGGTGGCACAGTCGGTGGAGTCACCTGCCCGGGGCACGTCGCGCTGGCGCGCGGCGGCGGTGAGCGTATATGCGTTGTCGATCAGCCTGGCCAGGTAGGAGTTCGCAGAGGCGGCGGCGAGCACGTCGTGGAACGCCTCGTCATGGCGCCGGAAGCCGTCCAGGTCCTGGTCTTGCGCGGCGGCGAGGGACGCGGCCGCCAGCTCGAGCAGTTGCCTGCGCTGAGCCGGGGTGGCTCGCTCAGCCGCCAGCCGCGCGGCGAGCGATTCCAGGGAGCCCCGAACCTCGTAGGTGTGCCGTATCAGCTCGGCCGACGGGCGGACAATGCGGCCGCCACGCCCACCGTCGGCTTCGACCAGGCCGATCGCGTGGAGCCTGAGCAGCGCCTCGCGCACGGGTGTCTTGCTCACCCTCAGTTGCCGGGCAAGGCTCGCCTCCGACACGCGCTCGCCCGGGGGCAGGCGCTTGCTGATGATCGCGTCGCGGAG
>DAITAE010000846.1:0-1627 GCA_036824445.1 Streptosporangiaceae bacterium
CCGGTGCCGTCGGGGTCGCTGAACGCGAGGAACGAGTTGTACTTGCCGCGCGCGGGCTCCGGGCCGGGCATCTGCTGGCCCGCCTCGAAATGGAAGATCTCGCCGATGTCCATCCCGCGCCCGGCCAGCTCGGCGCGGGCGGCCTCGATGTCGGGGACGACCAGGTGCAGGCCCCGGACCGAACCGGGCACCGCCGCGTTGCGCATGAGCGTGATCGAGCAGGCCGATCCGGGAGGGGTCAGCTGCACGACCCGGAAGTCCTCACCGGAGCTGTGGTCGACGTCCAGCTGAAAGCCGACTTTCTCGATGTAGAACTCCTTGGCACGGTCCACGTCCGAGACGGGAACCACCACGAGCTCAAGCTTCCAGTCCACGGTCTGCCCTCCTTGGTGCGCCGGAAGGCCCGGCAAGAGCCTGTCACCTGAGCTAGCCTAGGCAAGCCCGGGCCGGTACCGGGATCCGAGCCGGCGACGCTGAGCAACGACCGGCAGGCCGTTTGATCTCCTGACCCGGCGGTATCCTGCCAGGGTCGGGCACGTGAACAACTTGCCTACGCAGTGTGACGTGTCACTGGCGAACGGGAAGCGGAGCCCGGTTGACCGGGGGAGCAGCTACCGAGGAGCACCGCTACGTGAGTGTGAGCCATCCGGCAGCCGTCATCATCCTTGCCGCGGGTGCGGGCACGCGGATGGAATCCACCCTCCCGAAGGTGCTGCACCGGATTTGCGGCCGGACCATGCTCGATCACGTGCTGGCAGCGGCTCGCGAAGTGGATCCGGCCGAGGTCATCGTCGTGGTCGGTGATCGCCGCGAGCAGGTGATCAGTCATCTCCGCGAGCATGCGCCCGACGTGCGCGTGGTGGTCCAGCACCACCGGGGCGGGACCGGCCACGCGGTCCGCACGGTGGTCGAGGAGGTCGGCCTGGACCAGGGCACCGTGGTCGTGACCTACGGCGATGCGCCGGTGCTGCGCGGGCAGACGCTGACCGCGCTCGTCCGCGAGCACGCCGCGCGGAATGCCGCCGCCACCGCACTCACCACGGTGATGAACGACCCGACCGGTTATGGCCGTATCCTGCGCGACGGCGACGGGGCGATCATGGAGATCGTGGAGGAGGCGGACGCCACCCCCGAGCAGCGGGCGATCACAGAGGTCAACTCCGGCGTCTACGCGTTCGAGGCGGGCCTGCTCGGCGGGTCGCTGAAGCGGGTCCCGACCGACAACGCCAGGGGTGAGGAATATCTCACCGACGTGGTGGCGATCCTGCGGACAGATGGCCACCACGTGGCGTCCATTCTGGAAGAGGATGGTAGAGAGGTCTTCGGGGTCAACGACCGGGCCCAGCTCGCGCAGGCCCGGCGGGTCCTGAACACCCGGCTGCTGGAGCACTGGATGCGCGTAGGGGTGACCATCACCGATCCGCTCACCACCGCCATCGACGCGGACGTGGTCATCGGGCCGGACGCGGAGATCGGGCCGGGCACCCAGCTGGAAGGCATCACGGCAATCGAGGCGGGCGCACGGGTCGGCCCCGGGTGCACGCTGCGCGACACGACCGTGGGTGCGGGAGCGATCGTCACCCACGCGGTGTGCGAGTCGGCCGTGATCGGCCCCAGGGCCGTCGTG
>DAITAE010000847.1:0-1625 GCA_036824445.1 Streptosporangiaceae bacterium
CGCCCGCCGGCCGCGGCGGTTCCGGAAACGGACCCTGGCCATGGACACCGCATCATCGGCCGATACAGGTAAGGCGGCTCCGAGAGCTCTTATGGTCCGACGTTGACGCGGCGGACGGCGTGCTGAACGATCCGGCGCAGGCCCCACCCGATGGAGTACCGGCTGGCGCGTGCCCGTCAGCGACGCGGAAATGGTGACCCTTGTCACCGCACACGGCGTCATGCGGTCCCTGGGGTGGCCAGACCGGATCCGGCCCTGCAGCCCGGGCTGGGTGACCGCCCGCCTGCCAGGCGGTGACCGGGCCGTTTGGTCAACGTGGCCGGGGACGGAGGCGATCTCAGCTCGTGAGCCTGGTTGACGGGCGGCGGCGGGTCCTGTTACTCCGGCACGGGTTCGCGCAGGATCGGCTGGTAGATCGTCAGGATGTTGCCTGGGTCTGCCCAGGTCCGGGTGGACAGCAGCTTAAGCGAGACAGGCGGACGGCCGGTGAACAGCGGGGATCCCCGCCTGCGATTACCGGGAAGATGGTCAGGTGCAACTCGTCCACCAGGTCGTGGACGAGCAGGCCGTTCCAGAGTTGCGGCTCAGCTGGATCACGATGGGGCGCCCAACCCGACCTTGTCGGCGCGGCAGGTGCGTCGCGCCGGGTCAGCCTCATTAGGCGCCGTACGCCGGCAATATCGCTCCGCTCACGGGCGCTGCGGCGTCGCTGACCAGGAAGGCGATCACGCCGGCGATCGCCTCGGGCGCGACCGCGTGCGCCATCACCTCCGCCGGGAACATGGCCCGGTTTCTGGGGGTGTCGAGCAGCTGCGGCGCGACCGCATTCACCCGGATCCCCTGCGGGCGCAGTTCGATATCCAGAATGCGTGTCAGGTAGACAAGAGCGGCCTTGCTCACGCTGTAGGCCCCCATGCCGCCGGCCGACTCGATCCCCGGGCGGGCGGCCACGTGCACCATGGCACCTGACCCCTGCTGTCGCATGTGCGGCGCTACCGCCTGGGTCAGCCACAGCGCGGGTCCCAGATTGACGTCGATCATGAGCCGCAGCATCTCGGGCGTCGTGGCGAGCACGTCTTCTGGACGGAACGCGCCGATGGTGTTCACCAGCACGTCAGGGGGCCCGGCCTCGCCGGCAATCCGGCCGATAAGCCGCGCCGCCTCGGCGGGGCCGGTGGCGTCGGCCACCTCGCGCCGGATTTCCTCGGGGAGGTCACTCAGCGCGTGCTCGGTCCGGTCGACCGCCACGACCGTGAGACCGTCGGCGGCGCGGGCTACCGCTGTCGCGTGACCAAGCGGACCGCCTCCACCGGCCACGATCGCCACCGTTGCGCTCATGGCGTCACCCGACCGAAGAGCGCGGCGGCGAGGTGCTCGCCGAGCCGCTCTAGGTTGTTCCGCATCGTGAATTCCTCCTTCTCATCTCACCCGGTGCAGCGAAGTTGTTGCCGGTGTCTTCTCGTTCTTCCTGACCATGCGATCGGCGGCCATGGTTGCTGGCGCCGGAGGGCATTTCCTGGGAGGCCAGGAAGGTAGCGCCGGTTAAGGCGGGATGCGGCCGCGATCTTCATGCGGTCCGCTAAGCGTGCGTTCGACGCGGCGGTCGGGTATGAGCCACATGAGCG
>DAITAE010000360.1:0-5252 GCA_036824445.1 Streptosporangiaceae bacterium
AGCCGCTGGCTGATCACGTTCGGGCTGGCCCCGGCCAGGCCGGCCAGCAGGTCGTTGAAGCGCTTGGGCCCCAGCAGCAGCTCGCGGACGATCAGCAGCGCCCACCGCTCGCCGATGACGTCGAGGCTGCGGGCGACCCCGCACTGGTCGCCATAACTCCTGTTCACGCTCCTAGCATAGCACCGATGGGTTGACAAGTAAAACCTTAACTCCTAACTTAGGAGTAGATCTCGGAAAGGAGAAGGAGAGATGGAAGCACGGATGACCAACCCGGCGATGGTCCTGGGCGCTATGGAGCCGTTCCAGGCACTGTTCAAGGCGGTGTACGCCGGCGGCGTGGACCCGGCCACGCTGGAGCTGGTGCACCTGCGGGCCAGCCAGATCAATGGGTGCAGCGCGTGCGTGGACTCCGGCGCCCGGTCCGCCCGCAAGGCGGGGGAGACCGAGGAGCGCCTTGCCACCGTCGCGGCCTGGCGGGAAGCGCCCTATTTCAGCGACGCCGAGCGGGCCGCGCTGGCGCTGGCCGAGGCCGCCACCCGGCTGGCCGACCGGCCGGACCCGGTGCCCGACCAGGTGTGGGACGCTGCCGCCGCCCACTACGACGAGAAGGGCATGGCCGCGATCGTCCTCATGATCGCGCTGACCAACCTGTTCAACCGGCTCAACGCCACCACCCGCCAGGTCGCGGGCGCCTGGGGCTGAGCCGGTCCCGCCCGCGCGCAGCGGGCAAAGCCCGGCGGCCGGGCGGGCCGCTCACCGCATGGCTCGGCGCTCAGCACACCCTGCTAGCGTCCGCGGCAGCCACAATCGCATCCGGCCTGGCGGCCACCGCGCTGCTCGCCACCCGCCGCCGGGACCTGGCCCGGCCACGGGCCGGGCGGCGCCGGCCGTGGCGACCCCACGGGCTCTCACCCGGCGGTTGGCCGGACTCCCTGCAATCGTGACTCGCCCGGGACCGGCTGTCGCTGCTCAGGGCGGTGGCGCCGGTTCGGCGTAGCCGTGAGTGTAGGCATAACGGATTGCCTGGGCGCGGTCTCGTGAGCCGGTTTTGGCGAAGATCCGGTTGACGTGGGTCTTGACCGTCGCCTCGCTGACGAACAGTGCGCGAGCGATCTCCCGGTTGGACCGGCCATCCGCGATCAGCCGAAGTACCTCGGCTTCGCGCGGGGTGAGTTCCCCATTGTCAGAAGGCATGCCAGGCGGGCCGGAGGTGTCTTGCGCGCGGGCGGCGGCCGACAGCAGCCGCTGCTGCACCCCGGGATCAAGGACGGCCTGGCCGGCCGCGGCGGTGAGCACCGCACGGCCGATCTCCGCTCTGGTCGCGTCCTTGGTGAGGTAGCCGAGAGCCCCGGCCTGGAGTGCGCTGATGATCGATTCGTCGTCGGCGTAGGTGGTGAGGACGACGACCCGCGTGCCGGGGTGGTCGGCGGTGATGCGCCGGGTCGCGCTCACGCCGTCGCAGCCGGGCATGTTCAGGTCCATGAGCACGACTTGGGGATGCACCGCTGCGACGAGGTCGACCGCGGCGCCGCCGTCCGCTGCCTGGCCCGCCACGACGATGCCGGGCAGCGTGCCGAGCAGCAGCACCAGGCCCTCGCGCACGGCGGTCTGGTCGTCGGCGACGATCACGCTCACTGGCTCGCCGTGGCCCTCTGGGCTCATGCCGGGATGCGCAGGCATACTTGCCACTCTCCGTCGGCCGGTCCTGCCGTCAGCGTGCCTCCCGCCAGTGCCGCGCGTTCCCGCAGGCCGGTGAGCCCGTGCCCGCTGCCGGTGGCAGCGAGTGGCCCGCCGGGGCGCGCCTCCGGCAGCGGGTTGGTGACCCGTACGGCAATCTCGGTTTCCGAGAACTGCAGGCAGAGCCTGACCGGCCGTCCCGGCGCGTGTTTACGCGCGTTGGTCAGCGCCTCCTGTGCGGTCCGGTAGGCGGCCAGTCCCGCCTGCCCAGCAACCGGTCGCGGTGAGCCGGCCACCTGGAAGTCCACCGGCGCGTCACCGTCGGCGCGGTACTCCCCGGCCAGGGCCGACAGCTGGTCGGGCAGCGGGGGGGCGTCATCCCGCAGCGCCAGGATCGCGCGCCGGGCTTCCGCCAGGCCGTCCCTGGTGAAGACCTCGGCGCGGTCGATGCATTCGATCGCCTTGGCGAGCTCGGGACTTCCGGTGGGCAATGCAGCCAGCAATCCCTCCGCGGCCTGCAGGTTCACCGACACCGCCGCGAGCGAGTGGGCGAGCACGTCGTGAATTTCCCGGGCCATCCTGGCCCGTTCGGCAAGCGCGGCGGCCTGAGTCTCGGCGTCGCGGGCCCGGCGGGCCTCCGCGAGCATCCGCTCGGCCTGTTCGGCGCGGAGCAGGTAGGCGTGGCGCGACAGTCCCAGCGCCCAGAAGCCGATGTACGTCAGCGGATAGCCGAGCAGCGTCTCGGCGGGCGCTCCGGTCGCCAGCCCCGCGGCCAGAAACGCGGCCACGGTACCCGCGGTGATGGCCAGCGACGCCTCGGTACTGAGCCGGACTCCCGCGGCGGTGGTGGCTACACAGCCGATCGCGATGGCCGTGCTCAGCGGGGACAGCCCCGCCAGGACGCCGCCGGCCACCCCCAGCACGGCCAGGGCCGCCACCGTCAGGTGCTCCCGGCGGCCAGCGAGCAGCCAGATGACGTAGCTGATGGCCGTGACACCGAGTGCGACGGCGACCCCGGTCCCGCTTGCGCCCGCACCCAGGTGCGGCTCAGCGAGCGGCACAGTGACCAGCACCACCGCCAGGACGAGGATCCGGACAGCCAGCAGCAGCGGGGGCACGGCCGCTGCGCTGGTCGCGGCCGCGGGATCCGAGCGCACGGTGAGCGAGCGAAGCACGTGTTCAACGTATCCGCCCAGCCCGCCAGCCGGCGCCGGCGTCCGGGTTGACCCTGCCGTCTCCACCCGGCCTCAACCCGGGCCCCGTCCCGGCCTGCACCCGGCCTGGACCCGGCATCAAGCCGCAGGCCGGCGCGCCGGCGGGGGCCCGCTACCTAACGTGGCTGACGCAACGACACGACAGCGACATGCTCACAAGGAGTTCCCGTGGACGCCAGCGTCTTGATCCCCAACCTCGTCATCCTCGCGGTGGTGCTGATCTCCGATCTCGGCTACCGCAAGGTCACCGTGCTGCGGCTGCTCCGCCCGTTCATCGCAGCCGCCGTCATCATCCCGTTCTTCTTCAAGGGCGCCGCTGGCTCCGGTGACGGCCTGGTGCTCGAAATCGGCGCCGTTGCGGCGGGCCTGGCCCTGGGCGTGCTCGCCGCCACGCTCATGCGCGTTTTCTACGACGACCAGACCGGCAAGATCACCTCCTGGGCGGGTATCCCATACGCGCTGATCTGGATCGCCGTCGTCGGCGGCCGCATCTACTTCGCCTACGGCTCGACCCATGTCTTCGGCGCGCAACTCGGCCACTGGATGATGACCAACCAGGTCACCGTGGGTGCTCTCACCGACGGCCTGATCTTCCTATCTGTCGCGATGCTGCTGGCCCGCACCGGCACCCTGGCCGTCAGGGCACGCCGCGTCGTCGCCCGCCGCACGGCCCAGCACGCCCTCCCCGTGGCCGCTCATCAGTAGAGGGGTGACGGGCGGGTGAGCCTCCTGATCACCGCGCTCACCCAGTCTGCCAATAAACCCCAGGAAGAGCTGAACAGCACGCGACCGACCGTCCCGCCGGCCCACACAGGCCGGCGGGACGCGCTTGTAGCGGCGGCCGGCTCATGAAAAACGACTGGGCTACGGTCTTCTGACGCGTCATGCCATCGTCTGGCCGGTCGGCTGGCGGGTGGTCGTGATCTGGCTGCGCAGTGCTTTGAGGGCGGCGACGTAGATCTCGGAGAAGGTGGGGAAGGGCTGGATGGTGTCGCGCAGCACGTCGAGAGGAACCCGGGCGCGGATGGCCAGGGTGGCCTGCTGCAACCATTCGCCGGCCTCGGGGCCGAGCGCGTAGGCGCCGGTCAGCCGCTCGCCGTCGCTGAGCAGGGTCAGGAAGCCGTTGGAATCGGCGTAAGCGTGGGTATAGGTGGCCGTCTTGGATACCTTGGACAACGGCGTGCTGGCGCTGAACGGGGCCTCGGATGCGCCGACTGCGGCTCCTTGCGGGTCGGTGTAGACCACGTTGGGGATGGCCTCATAGTTGGCCTCGCGCGGCTCGCCGAGGATGTTGGCGGCGACGACCTCGCCCTGGTACTTGCCGACGTGAGTGAGTAGCCGCACGCCGGTAACGTCGCCGATGGCCCACAGCCGGTCACCGGCGCGCAGGTGCGCATCGACCGGGATACCGCGCTCGCCGGCGGTGACGCCGACGGTCTCCAAGCCGAGCCCGGCGGTACGCGGGCGGCGGCCGGTGGCGAGGAGCAGGTGGTCGCCGCGCAGCTCGCGGCCATCGTCGAGGGTGAGGACGTAGTCCGCACCGTCACGTCGCGCGGCGGTCGCGTGCACGCCCAGCAGCAACTCGACTCCGTCGCGGCGGAGCACCTCGCCGAGCGCCTCGCCCAGCGGCGCGGGCTCGCGGGCAAGTACGTGAGCAGCGGCCTCGACGAGGGAGACCTCGCCACCGAGACGGCGCACCGCCTGCGCCATCTCGGCGCCGACCGGCCCGCCGCCGAGGATCAGCAGCCGCCGCGGGATTGCCTTCATCCCGGTCACCCCGCGGTTGGTCCACACACCCTCAAGCTCGCGCAGGCCCAAGATCGGAGGCATCACCGGATCGGAGCCGGTCGCCACGACGACATGCCAGGCGGTATGGCGCACCCCATCGACCTCGACCACGCCGGTCCCGGCGAGCTTGCCGGTGCCGCGCAGCAGGTCGATGCCCTTGCCCGCTAGCCACCGCACCTGCCCGGCGTCGGAATAATCCGAGACCATGAAGTCACGCCAGGCCAGCGCGGCATGGACGTCGACCTGCGCGCTGGCCGCCGCCTCCCGCGCGCCCTGCACCGCCTCACCGGGACGCAGCAGCGTCTTGGACGGGATACATGCCCAGTAGGAGCACTCGCCCCCGACCAGCTCCCGCTCGACCAGGGCAACCCGCAGGCCGCCGCCGGCCAGCTCACCGACACAGTGCTCACCCGGCGAGCCACCGCCGACGACGATCACGTCGTAGTCGTAACTGCTCATGTGTTTGATGCCGTCCTTCGTCCTCCGGCAACCTACCGATCCCCGGCGCTGGGCTCAATGAACGCCTCACCGGCAGCGAAGCCGCCGCTCGCCTCCTGCCGGGCCGGATCGGGG
>DAITAE010000014.1:0-17915 GCA_036824445.1 Streptosporangiaceae bacterium
ACCTCGCCGCGGGCAGGTTGGAAGCGGCTGAGCAGGCGTTCATCGAGGGCATGGCTACGCGGCGTCAGGTGCCTGGCGGGCGAGAGCAGACCCGTCGTACCCGGCGACCAGGTACCGGTCTGCGATAGGCGACGTGGCCTTCCTCATGAGGGCCCAGGCTAATCCCCATGCCCGTTCTGTCGGACCTGCGTTGCCGTGTCGAGCTAGCAAACCGCATTCCCTGACCGGCGGGCGGGTGGCCGGGCGCCGCGGGCCACAGGTCACGAAACGAGACGACAATGCCATAGCATCTGCCCACCGGGCGGACACGCCATAGCATCTGCCCATCGAGGGCGGATAGGAGCGCGGGGTGGCGGTGCCATGAGCAGCGGCTCGACCTTGAGGCTCCCCACCCCAGGCTTCCCGGAACCCCAGCGGCGGCGCCGCCGGTGGCCGTGGATCCTCCTCGCCATCGTGCTCGTGCTGCTGGCACTGCTGGTCGTCCTCGACCGGGTCGCGGTCGCCTACGCCGAGAATCAGGCCGCCGACCAGATGAAGAGCCAGGGGTTCTCCACCAAGCCGAACGTGAGCATCGAGGGGTTTCCCTTCCTGACCCAGGTTGCCAGCAGGCGCCTCGACCACGTCCACATCACCGCCAGCCGCGTCAAGGAAGGCCCGGTCACGCTCAGCATGGTGGCCGACGCGACCGACGTCGTGCTGGACCCCGGCTTCCAGAGCGGCACGATCACCCACGTCACCGGCACCGGCCTGATCGGGTTCTCCGACCTGGCCTCGGCGGCGGGGGTGTCGGACGCACCCGGCCTCAAGATCTCGGCGGCCGGCGGGAACAAGGTGAGGCTGGACGTGAACGTGCTGGGCCTGGATGCATCGGCGACCGCCGCCATCAAGCAGACGGGCCCGGACACCTTCAGGGTCCACATCATTTCGACCGGCGGGCTCCCGGCGTCGTTGCTCGGATCGCTCCAGAACTTCACCATCCGCATCCCCGACCTCCCGATGAACCTGAAGATCCGGAACGTGCGGGTGACCAGCAAAGGTGTGCTCATCCACGTGACCGGCAGCAACATCAAATTCAGCCAGTAGGGGCGCGGGGCCGTTCGGTGGCCGCGCACGGGCCCCTACGCCAGCGAGAGCAGCGACAGCGCCAGCCGCGCCTGCCGGTGACCGACCAGGGCCTGCCAGGTCGCCTCGCTCCGGCAGAACCTCGTGAAGATGCGCCAGCCCTTCGCGGTGGCCAGGCCGGTATGGAAAGCGCCGGGGTGCCGCCTGAAGGCGGCGAGAAGGCGTCGGCCGGCGGCCATCTCCGGGATCAGTTCCTCTTCCAGCATGGTCTCGTACCGGCGCAGGGCCTGCTCAGGATGCTCGTGACCGGTCGCCGCCTGCGCTGCCGCCGTCCCCGCCAGCATCCCGGAACGGAGCGCGAAGCTGATGCCCTCGCGCGTCCATGGCTCGAGCAGGCCGGCCGCGTCGCCGACAGTGAGTACCCGCCCCCTGCGGACGGGGGAGCCATCGCTGCGGCAGCGGGTCAGGTGCCCGGAATCCTGGTCCGGCTCGAAGGATGCGAGGCCGAGCCTGGCGGTGAAGTCGCGCAGGTAGCACCTGGTCCGCTCGCCCTGTCCGCGGGATGCGATCACGCCCACGGTGAGCCGGTCGCCCTTGGGGAACACCCAGCCGTAGGACCCGGGAATCGGCCCCCAGTCGAGCAGTATCCGCCCCCGCCACTGGTCGGCCAGCGGCGGCGGGACGGCTATCTCCAGTTCCAGGCCCAGATCCACCTGCTCATACCGCACGCCCACATGGCGGGCACTGATGCCGGACGAGCCGTCGGCGCCGACCAGGACGCTGGCACGCACGCTGGTCCCGTCGGCGAGCCTGGCGCAGGCGTGATCGCCGTCCTGGGTGATCCCGCGCACCGGGGACCGCTGCCGCACGGCGGCACCCGCCGCCACGGCCGCCCGGCGGAGCGCGTCGTCGAACTCCTCGCGCGTCACCATGGCGAGCAGGGGGTCGCGGTCCTCCCGGGTGAAGGCGCGCCTGCCGTCGAGGGTGACGGTCACGGCTCGGATCTGGTCGCGCGCGGGCACCGCGATGTGGTCGCCGGCGACGGCGAGCGAGGTGCCGATGAGGCCACCGCCACACGTCTTGTACCGGGGATGTTCCGCCCGCTCCAGCACGATCGTCCGGGCACCGCCCGCGGCGGCGGTGAACGCTGCCGCTAGCCCGGCCGGTCCCGCGCCGATGATCCCTACGTCCCATTCCCGGTCTTCCGGCACAGGCGAAGCGTAGACGACCAGCCGGGGTGCGGATCCCGTCCGCGGACCTCCTACCGCCACCCGCGGCCGGGATGGACCGGGGTGCGGATGGCGGCTGCGGGGCTCAAGATGCCGGTATGCGCGTGATCGGGATTGACGGGTGCCGGAAGGGCTGGGTTGGCATCGTCGTTGACGACGGCCATGTTGAAGCGCTGTTCTCGCGGCAGATCGATGGCCTGGTGGCCGAAGCGGGCGCGGTGTCCGCGATTGCCATCGATATCCCGATCGGGCTGCCGGATCAGGGCGTGCGGGAAGCGGACCGGGCCGCGCGGGCAATGCTCGGGCGGCTGGCGAGTTCGGTGTTCGTGACGCCGGTCCGTGCGGCCCTAGCAGCGGCGCCATATGGTGAGGCCGCCGCCGTCGCGGTGCGCCTGACCGGCTCGGGTATCAGCCAGCAGGCCTACCGCTTGCGGGAGAAGATCTTCGAGGTGGAGCGGTGGCTGCCGGGCAGCCCGGCGCCGGTCTGGGAGGTCCATCCGGAGATATCCTTCGCCGTCGCGAACGGCGCACCGCTGGGCCACTCCAAGCACACCTGGGCGGGCGGCCAGGAGCGGCGGCTGATCCTGGCCCGCCACGGCCTCGCCCTCGACGGGCCGCTGCTGCCCGCAGGCGGGCAGGCGGGCGCCGACGATGTGCTGGACGCGGCGATCGCGGCCTGGAGCGCCCGGCGGCTCGCCGGGGGCGGCGGGCAGAGCCTGCCAGCCCGGCCGGAGGTGACGCGCGAAGGGCGGCCGATGGCGATCTGGGCGTGACGCCGCGAGACAACACGGCGGCGAACCGCTGGCTCGCTCCCGGGTGGCGTTACCGGGCGTGCGGCAGGCTGTAGTAGTCCTCGTAGCGCCGTTCGGCTTCGCTCCGTGCGGATTCCCAGTCCCAGGTCCGGGGCACAAACCTGGCCGGGCTCAGGGACCGGACGTAAGGGGACGGGTCCGGCTGCAGGCTCTCCAGCACGTGCTCGGCGAGGCCGGCCGACCCGGAGACGCCATGGGCGTTGCAGGCGGCGGCCATCACGAAGCCGCGGATGCCGGGCACCGGCCCGACGATGAACCGCCCGTCCGGCGAGAACGCCGGGAACCCGCGGAAGACCTCGCGCACTCCGGTCTCGGCGGCCGCGGGCGCGAAGGCGGCGAAGTCCCGGGCGAACCCGGACAGAATGTCCCAGTCCGGCCGCACCGCCAGCGGCTGCCCGACGGTCACTTGACGGGGATCGAGGCTCAGCCCATCGGCCTCCCACCCGCCGCACAAGATCCCGGGCCCTTCGGCCCGAGCGTAGATCCGGATGTCGGGGATGCGCAGTACCGGCAGCCCACCGTGCCAGCCCGCGACCGGTCTGGTGACGAAGTACTCGTGGCGCACCGGCACGACCGGGATCTCCAGCCCGGCGAGCGAGGCCACGGCCGCGGCCCACGGCCCTGCCGCATTGATCAGCAGGCTGGTCGCGGCGGCGCCCCTGTCGGTGCGCACGCCGGTCACGGCGCCCTCGCTGACGCCGACCCCCGTGACGGTGGTGTGCGTCGCGAAGGTCACGCCTCGCTTGCGCGCAGCCGCGGCGTAGGCCATCACCAGGCTGTTGGGCTGAAGGTAGCCGTCGGTGGGGCACCACAGCGCCGCTGTGGCGCGCGTGGTGTCGAGCACCGGGCAGAGTTCGGCGAGCCGGGCCGGGGTGAGGAACTCGACCTCCAGCCCTGCGGATCGCGCCACAGCGTCAAGCGCCCGGAACTCGGTGGCACGGTCGCTGGTCATGGCGATGCGCACGCTCCCCGTCTGGCGCCAGTCCGCGGTATGGCCGGTCTCCTCCTCGATCCGGGAGTAGGTGGCCACCGAGGCCATCGCCAGCCGGCACCGCTCCGTGGTGGCGCGGACCTGCCCGACCAGCCCGGCCGCCTGTCCCGACGTGGCGCCGGCGAGCTCATCTCGCTCCACCACCTGGATATCGGGATAGCCCGCCCGCGCCAGTGCATACGCGACGGCGCAGCCGACCGCCCCGCCGCCGACGATCGTGATATCAGCGTCCCTGAGACCGGCCCCGCCCTGCCCCGCTACGGCCACCGCTGCCGACCGGTCCACTGAGCTACCCCCCACGGATGGGGCTTTCCCGGAATGAGCCAACCCTATGTGCGGGGCCCAGGTCATCCCAGCCCGAGGGCAAGGTCCCGGCCTGCCGAGTTGCGTGTGACAGGGCCGGATGGTAACCATGTACGGCGCCGGTGAGCTGGACTCCAGCGCCGGCGTGAAGGGTCCGGAGACGCGGCCCGCCTTTCGAGTGGGGATCGGCGGTGGCGGTCGTGTCGGCAGGACACCTTCCCGTGCTGTGGGTGGACAACGCGGCGGTGGTTTCCGCGCCCACGGAGATCGATGTGGTTAACGCGCGCCGACCGGTTTGCCGTCTGCGATCAGCGGCAGCGCCAGGCAGGACCCGATGCCGTGCGATGCCGCCTTCGACTCGAACCGCGGCCAGCGGGCCCTCTCCGCCGTGTCGTCGATGCGCACCAGGATCCCCTGCCGCATGGCGTGCAGGCATGGCCCGTCGTCCAGCCAGTACTGCACCTCGTCAACCTGCGCGGCCAGCGGGTCGCTGCAGGCGACCGTCACGGGCCGGCCGTTAGGTCGTATCGTCATGCCGCACGACAGGCCGTTCGCCACCAGGCGGGCGGCCAGCAGCGCAAGCTCCTGGAGGAACTGCTCCACGCTTTCGGTGCCGAGCAGTGCCTGCTGCAGCTCGGTGAAGCCGCCCGCAGCGACCTTGTGAACAACGTCTTCACTCATGTCGACGCCTATCCGCAGAACCCTCCCCGGCAGATCATCGCCTCCGGGCTCGTGCTGACGGCCCGCAGACGAAGTGGCCGGATCTGTGTGAATACAGCAGGCATGGGGGGTCCCTACCCACAGCGAGGGATCGAAACTGCCGCCCGCGGTTCCCCGGCATGCCCGGCCCGGAGGCGGGTAGGGCACTGCTACATGGAGCCAGACCAGCAGCAAGAGCTAGGGCAGCAACTCCGGGTGGACTCCGTGCGCGCCGCGGCGGCCGCCGGGTCCGGTCACCCGACATCGTCGATGTCGGCGGCGGATCTCATGGCGGTGCTGCTCGCCGAGCACTTGCGTTACGACTTCACCGACCCGGCGCGGCCAGGCAACGATCACCTCATCTTCTCCAAGGGGCATGCCTCGCCGCTGCTGTACGCCATGTACAAGGCAGCGGGCGCGATCGGCGCCGACGAGCTGCTCAGCTTCCGCAGGCTTGGCAGCAGGCTGGAGGGGCATCCCACGCCGCGGCTGCCGTGGGTCGAGGTGGCCACCGGCTCGCTGGGCCTGGGGCTGCCGACCGGGGTGGGCATTGCCTGGGCCGGCCAGCGGCTGGACGGGCGGCCCGACCGGGTCTGGGTGCTGTGCGGCGACAGCGAGCTCGCCGAGGGCTCGATGTGGGAGGCGTTCGAGCAGGCCGGGTACGAGCACCTGGACAACCTCACCGCCGTCATCGACGTCAA
Source organism: Streptosporangiaceae bacterium (assembly GCA_036824445.1). Classification (GTDB taxonomy): domain Bacteria; phylum Actinomycetota; class Actinomycetes; order Streptosporangiales; family Streptosporangiaceae; genus UBA9676. The sequence goes on from DAITAE010000014.1 coordinate 5,798, forward strand.
CCGGCTCGGCCAGCGCGGCGAGACCAGGCACGGCTGGGACCTCGACGCCTATGCCCGGCGCATAGGAGCGTTCGACTGGCACACGATCGAGGTCGACGGCCACGACGTCGCCGCCATCGGCCGCGCATACGCCGAGGCGGTGAACATGCGGGGCCGGCCCACGGCGATCCTTGCCCGGACGATGAAGGGCCGCGGGGTCGCCGCGGTGCAGGACGCCGAGGGCGCCCACGGCAAGCCGCTTCCCGACGCCGAGGAGGCCATCGCCGAACTGGGCGGAGTCCGCGATATCAGGGTGCAGGTGCAACCGCCGGCCGTTGCCGCGGCTCGCCAGGTAACACCCGCCGAACGCAGCCGCGCGAGCCTGCCTCGTTACGAACTCGGTGCGAAGGTCGCGACCCGGACGGCCTTCGGCGATGCGCTCGCGTCCGTCGGCGCCGCCCGCGAGGACGTGGTCGTGCTGGACGGCGAAGTCAGCGACTCGACGCGGACCGAGGCATTCGCGGGCAAGTATCCGGACCGGTTCTTCGAGTGCTACATCGCCGAGCAGCAGATGGTGGCCGCGGCCCTGGGCATGCAGGCACGCGGGCTGGTACCGTTCGCCGCCACCTTCGCGGCCTTCTTCACCCGGGCGTTTGACTTCATCCGGATGGCAGCCATCAGCCGGGCGAACCTCAAGCTCGTCGGCTCGCACGCGGGGGTGTCCATCGGAGAGGACGGGCCCTCCCAGATGGGCCTGGAGGACCTTGCCCTGTTCCGGGCCGTACACGGAAGCGTCGTGCTCTACCCGTGCGACGCGAACCAGACCGCTGAACTGGTCTCCATGCTGGCGGCCGACCACGGGATCGGGTACCTGCGGACCACCCGCGGCGGCACGCCGGTGATCTACCCACCAGGCGAGGCGTTCCCTGTCGGCGGCAGCAAGGTACTGCGCTCGGGCGGCGACGACCGGGTCACCATCATCGCGGCGGGGGTGACCGTCCATGAGGCGCTCATCGCCGCCGACTCGCTCGCGGCCGACGGCATCGCCGCGCGCGTGATCGACCTGTACTCGGTCAAGCCGGTGGACACGCAGACGCTGCGCGCCGCCGCGGAGGCCACGGGCAGCTTCGTCACGGTGGAGGACCACTGGCCGGAAGGCGGCCTCGGTGACGCCGTGCTCGCGGCGTTCGCCAATGGCCACCAGGCACCGCGGATCACCAAGCTCGCCGTGCACACCATGCCCGGCTCGGCCACACCTGCCGAGCAGCTGCACGCGGCCGGGATCGATGCCAAGGCGATCGAGGCCGCGGTCCGCGCGATGGTGGACGCGGACCAGGCCGCCGCCCGGTAGGACGGTCCCGACGGTGCGGTCGGAGCCGGCACGGCTTCACCGTGCGCGTGCCGCGATCTCCTCCAGGCGCCGGGCGGCGCGGTCCAGGCTGTAGCCGCGCCGGGCCAGCCCGGCCCACGGGTCCGACGTCCCGAGTTGCTCCAGGCGGCTGCCCACGCTGCGCAGCGTGAACCGCTGTGGCGTCAGGTTCCGGTCCGTCAGCTCCTCCCATCGCAGCGGCGTGGCGACGGGCGCCCCGGGGCGCGCGCGAACCGAGTACGGCGCTACCACCGTCTGTGCGTAGGCGTTGCGCATCACGTCGGCATAGATCCGGTCACCGCGGCCCGCACGGCGCTGCTGCGTGGTGAGCAGGTCCGGGTTCCTGGCGGCCAGGACCTCGCTGGCCTGGCGCGCGAACTGCCGCGCCGCGTCGAAGCCGTCACCGGCCCGCAGCGGCACATGCACGTGCAGGCCCTTGCCGCCGGTGGTCTTGACGTAGGCCGTCAGCTTCAGCTCGTCTTCCAGGAGCTCACGCAGCCGCAGTGCCAGCTGCGCCGCGTCGCCGAAACGGTCCTCATTGGGCGGGTCGAGATCGAACACGACCTGGTCCGGCCGGTCCAGGGTGCTGACCTTGCTGAGGAAGGCGTGCAGCTCGATGCACGCCTGATTGGCCAGGTAGACGAGCGTGGCGGGCTTATCGCAGATCACCTGGCACAGCTCACCGCCGGCCTTCTCGACCTCGACGCGGTTCACCCACGCCGGGAAATAGCCGGGGATGTTCTTCTGGAAGATGCGCTCGCCGCCGATCCCGTCCGGGTAGCGCGCCATCACCAGCGGCCGGTCGCGGAGATACGGCAGGATGCGGCGCGCCAGGTCCCGGTAGTACCCGACCAGGTCACCCTTGGTGATCTCGGGATCGCCCGGGAAAAGCATCTTGCCGGTGTTGGACAGCTTGACGCTGATTCCAGCGATGGTCACGGCCTCGGCCTGCCGGGCTGTCATGCCCCGGGCCCTGTGTCGCTGGGGAATTCCCGCACCACCTCGCGGGGATCCTTATCGTCCCGCAGCCCCTGGAACCGCGGGTGGCGCAGTTCCCCGGCGGTAGTCCATTCGCTGAACCCGACTTCGCCGACCAGCTTGGGCTGGACCCAGTGCACCCCCGACATCGAGCGCGGCACGGGGCCAGCGTCAAACGGGGAGCTGGGCCGCTCGATCGCGGCCAGGCGGTCATGGAGGCTACGCAGCATCTGGTTGGTGAATCCGGTGCCGACCTTGCCCGCGTAAACCAGCCGTCCGCCGCGGTCGTAGTAGCCGAGCAGCAGCGCACCGAACCCGATCCGTGAGCGCTGCGGGTCGGTGAAGCCGCCGATGACGAACTCCTGGCCGCTTTCGCACTTGAACTTCAGCCAGTCCTTGGTCCGCCCACTGCGGTAGGGTGCGTCGGCGCGCTTGGCGATGAGCCCTTCCCAGCCATAGGCGCACGCCTCGCGGTAATACGCCTCACCCTCGGTGTCCCGGTGCTCGGTGTAGCGGAGCGGGCCGTCGAAGGACAGCAGGCCACGCAGGACCGGCTTGCGCTCCAGTAGCGGCAGCGGGCGGACGTCCCGGCCGCCCGCGTACAGCACGTCGAACATGTAGTAGTAGGCCGGCACCTCAGCGAGCAGGCCCGCGGTGGGCTTGATGACGCCGAAACGGCGCTGCAAGAGACTGAACTTCGTCTCGTCCCCGTCGAACGCGACGATCTCCCCGTCGACGATGAAGTCGTCTCCGACGCGCTGGGCCGCCAGGGCCCGGGCGACCTCCGGGAACGTGCTGGTGTTGTTGTGCTCGTTGCGGCTCATCAGCCGCACTTCCCCGCCGCCGACGAACGCCAGGCAGCGCTCGCCGTCGAGTTTGCGCTCGAAGATCCAGGCGGGATCGGAGAACCTGTCCCGGGTGAGCGTGGCCAGCTCGGGTTCCAGCCACGCGGGCAGGCCGTCGTCGCCGCGGCGTGCCGGCGGCGCGGCATGCGTTCTGTCGCGATGGGTCATTGACGCCTGCCGCGGCGGCGCAGAATCAGCCATCCTCCGAGCAGGCCCAGAGCGGCCACGGCGGCGCCAAGCGGCATCGGCCCGGCGGCCCGGATCTGGGCCGTCACGCGTTCGCGAAGCCCGGCGATCATCTGCAGGGCGTTCGACTCCGCGTCCGCTGCGGCGGCCGGGTTCTCCGCCGTCTCCACGCTTTCCCGCCTCGTGTCCATGCGCCGTCCGTACCCAACCGCTCTCCCCGGCTAACGGTTCCACGCTCTCCGGGCGTTCCGCCCAGGCGCCGCTGCCGGAATCCGCCTGCGCCATGATCTGCTCTCACGGCAGCGATCACGCATATCTCCCGCTGGGTGGGTAGCCGACTTTATACACCGACCGGAGGTGACGCATTGTCCTGCTCGACCCTGGCTGTCAGGTTGGCTCCCAGCACGGTCGCCGCAGGTTCCCTCGTGCCTTACCGGAATGCGATGCCGAAGGAGGCCGCGGCCACAAGGCGCGCCCGCGGTCACGGGGGCGAGAGAGCCGGACAGACAGGAGTAGCGAGATGAGCCTGCCCGCCTGCCAGGAGCGCATCCTCCGCGGGATCGAAAGCGCACTAAGGAAAGGTGAGCCGCGCCTTGCTTCCAGATTCACGATCTTTGCCCGGCTGACGAGGGACGAGGAACTCCCCCGCACGGAACAGCTGGTACCGCGGCCATGGCCCTGGCACTTGCTCGACCACGCCAGGGTTCGCCGTCGCAGGCCGCGGCGGGACAGTGGCACTCCCGCGTGGGCGTCGGGCCGGCCCGCCGTCAGGTTGCGGGCGGTGATACTTGTCCCCGTCTTGCTGATCATGATGGTATCCGCGCTGGCTTTCACCAGCACTTCCAGCGCCCGCACCTGCGCGGCGGCGTCCCATCGTGCGGCCATCGCGGCGGCGCACTGGATAACCTGTGCCACGGGCCGTGCGCCGACCCACGCCGCCCGCACCGGCGAAGCGCATCACGGGCCATAGCCGGTCAGGGCCGCGCGGATGATGCGGCCCTGACCACCGGGCGGGACAGCTGGCCATCGAGTGGCCGGCAGCCCGCCGGGCTCCCCACTCATGATCTCCCCCGGGCCGTCGCCTGATCGGCCGGGCGACCGCACCACTGGGTCAGTGCCCGGCGCAGGGCCGCCTCCCGCTTGTCCGGCTCCTGCTCATCGGTGGCCCAGGCGACATAGCCGTCAGGGCGGACCAAGATCATGCGGGCCGGGCTGGGGCCGGGGGTTTCGAGCCGCACCCGGTCAGGCCACATCGCGAGCGCGGGCGGCGGCGCGACCGTCAGCAGAACGAAGCTGCCGCCGCGCAGCGCCTCGTACAGGCGGGAGTGAGCGCCGCCGACCAGCGGGATGTCCGGGGCGCGGCGGCCCGCCAGCGGGTGGGCGCCCGGTGAGGCGTGGTAGGCGATGCCGATGCCCGAGACGGCCTGGGTGGCCTTGCCCACGAGCGGGCGGATGTGCGTGGCGGCGCTGCCGCCCATGGCGAGGGCTTCCCGCAGCCGGCCCGATTTGAGGAGTGCCAGCCGCAGCAGGCCGTGGGACATGCGCAGCACGAACCGGCCGACCGGGTACCGCTCGGCGTGATAGGTGTCCAGCAGGCCAGGATCTGCCGTGCCCCGCACTACGGCGGCAAGCTTCCAGCCCAGGTTGGCAGCGTCCTGCAGACCGGTGTTCATGCCCTGGCCGCCCGCCGGAGAATGCACGTGCGCGGCGTCGCCGGCCAGGAAGACCCGCCCTGACCGGTAGGACGGGACCTGGCGCTCGTCGTTGTGGAACCTGGACATCCACCGGGGATCGTGCATCCCGAAATCGGTGCCCAGCGCCTGCCGGGTGATCTCGCGGATCTCTGCCAGGTCCACCGGGTCGGTGTCGGGCACTTCGTGATGACGGCTCCAGGCGATGGCGCGGTACCAGCCGTCCCCGAAGGGCGCGAGGAACGCGAAGCCGGCCCCGGCCGCTCCGATCGTGAGGATGTCCGGCGGATCCCGCGACAGGCGGACGTCGGCGAGCATGACCGACCGCAGGACGGACCGGCCGGGGAACGGCAGGCCCAGCGAGGCCCGGACGGCGCTCCTGGCACCGTCGGTGCCGACCGCGTAGGAAGCACGGAACGTCGCGACCGCGCCGTCGGCTCCCCGCGCATGCACCTGCACTTCGCCGGCCTCCTGCCGCAGCCCCGTCACCTCGGTGCCGACGGCGAACCGCGCGCCCAGCGACCTGGCCCGCCTCTCGAGCAGCCGCTCCGTCTCATACTGCGGGGTGATCAGCACGAACGGGAAGCGGCTGGGCAGCCGGGACAGGTCCACGTTGACCCTTCCGAGCAGGCCGAGCCGGTCCAGCCGGTGCCCGGTGCGGATCAGCTCGTCCGCCAGCCCGCGCGCGTCGAGCTCTTCGAGCGTCCTCGCATGCACGGCGAACGCACGCGACAGGTTGGACTCGCCGTCCCGCCGCTCCAGCACGGTAACCGGTACCCCAGCCTCGGCCAGATCCCCAGCCAGGAGCAGGCCGGTGGGGCCGGCCCCGACGACCAGTACCTCAGCGCGGTCGGAGGTCATTGACGTCTCCTTCGGGTCAGATCTGGGCCGGGCGGGACCGGTCACCTAGCCGGCGGATAGCCTGGCGCCGGGCCTGCCTGCTCGCCGCAGCTGCCTCGCCTTCGCCCTACCGCCGCCACTGGCCCGCCAAACCGGCCCGGCCGGATCGGTGAGACGGCACCTCCGGCCGGGTAGTTCATGATGGCCGCTGCGTTGCCGCGACGACGGCGCGGGCCGCTTGTCGGACCCGGCGCGTAGCGTGGGGACGGTCGGCGGTCACAGATCGCGGCCCAGTCCCGCCAGATGCCCTGGAGTGATACCCGTGCCCGCCAGGACCGCCGCCCATCGTGACCACATGCACGCCGTTGCGGGCGGCGCACGCCCGCAACGTGCTCGGCTGCTCGCGCTGGCAGCCATCTGCCTCGGCTTCTTCGTGATCCTGCTCGACGTGACGATCGTCAACGTGGCCCTGCCGACGATCCAGCACGACATCGGCGGGAGCGTGGCTGGGCTGCAATGGGTCGTCGACAGCTACACGCTGGCTCTGGCATCGGTCATGCTCACGGCCGGCTCGATGGCAGACCGCCGTGGCGCCAGGCGGGTGTACCTGATCGGGCTGGCCGGTTTCGCCGCCGGTTCGGCGGCCTGTGCACTCGCCCCGAGCCTGGGAGTGCTGATCGCCGCCCGCGCCGTGCAGGGCCTGGGAGCGTCGGCGCTCCTGCCGTGTTCCCTGGCGCTGATAGTCCACCGGTTCCCCGATGAGCGGAAGCGAGCCCGCGCGCTGGGCGTCTGGGGCGCGATGGGCGCGCTCGGCTTCGCGCTCGGCCCGGTGCTGGGCGGGGCGCTGATCTCCCTCTTCGGCTGGCGTGCGATCTTCCTGGTCAACCTCCCGGTATGCGTCCTGACGAGCGGACTGCTGGCCAGGTACGTGCCCGAGTCGCCGCGTGATCCGGGCCGGCGCACCGACGTTCCCGGGCTGCTGTTCGGCGTCGCTGCCCTGGCCGCGATCACCGCCGCCTTCATCGAGGCCGGGCAGGAGGGATGGCTGGCTCCGCTCCCGGTCATGCTCGGAGCGGCGGGAATCGCCGCCACGGCGTTCTTCCTGGTAACCGAGCGCCGCCGGGCGTCGCCGATGCTGCCCCTGGGCCTCTTCCGGTCCCGGGCGCTCAGCGCCGGCACGGCCGTGGGCCTCCTGTTCAACCTTTCCCTCTACGGATCCCTGCTCTGCATCTCGCTGTTCCTGCAGCAGTCGCGGCACGAGTCCGCCGCCGCGACAGGGCTGCTCATCCTGCCGATGAGCGTGGTGGTGGGAGTCGGCTCGCTCGCGAGCGGCCGGCTGACCGCCCGCTTCGGCCCGCGGCCGCCGATGATCGCCGGGCTCGCCCTGGCGGCGGCCGGCGCCGCGCTGATCGGCACGGTCAATGCGACCACCCCCCTGGCCGTGCTGGTGGCGGGTTCGGTGGTCCTCGGCATGTGCTCGCTCGCCATGCCGGCTATGACCGCCGTGGTCGTCGGCGCGGCCGGGCGCCAGCACGCGGGCGTGGCCAGCGGCGTGCTCAACACCGCCCGCCAGGCCGGCGGGGCACTGGGTGTCGCGCTGCTCGGCTCGCTGCTGGCAGCGGCCGGTGGCGGCGCCGCGCTCCAGGTCCCGCTGAGTGTGGCAGCGGCGAGCCTTCTCGCCGCCGTGGGCCTGGCCTGGATAGCGACCAGCCCCGGCAGCTGACCCGGCGGGGATGCCGGGAGCATGGGAGGAGAGGTGGACCCAGTACAGGCGCTGCGGCAGATCGCGTTCCAGCTCGAACGGGCCGGCGCGCCGACCTACCGGGTGCGGGCCTTCCGCCGGGCGGCGCAGGTGGTGCGCGATCTCCCGGCCGCCGAACTGGATCGGCGCGTGCGCGAGGGCGCGCTGGCGGCGCTGCCAGGGATAGGCCCGGTCACCGCGGAGGCCATCACGCAGGCCGCGAACGGCCAGCGGCCGGCCTACCTGGCCAGGTTGCTGGAGGAGGCGCCGCCCGCCGAGCCCACCGGCCTGCGGGCCGTGCTGCGCGGGGACTGCCACACGCACTCGGACTGGTCCGACGGCGGCAGCCCGCCTCAGGAGATGGCCGAGTCGGCCCGCGATATCGGACACGAATGGATCGCTCTGACCGACCACTCGCCGCGGCTGACCGTGGCATCCGGGCTGTCCGCCGAGCGCCTTACCGCGCAACTTGAGCTCGTCGGCCAGCTGAACACCCAGCTGGTGCCATTTCGCATCCTGACCGGCATCGAGGTCGACATACTCGACGACGGCACGCTCGACCAGCGGGACGACCTGCTCGGCCGGCTCGACGTCGTGGTTGCCAGCGTCCACTCCAACCTGCGGATGCCCGCCGGGCCGATGACCGAGCGCATGGTGGCCGCGGTGTCGAGCCCACACGTTGACGTGCTCGGCCACTGCACCGGGCGTCTGCTGACCGGCCGGGACGGGCCCCGAACCGGGCGTGGCAGGCCCGAATCGGCCTTCGACGCCGAAACGGTGTTCGCAGCCTGCCGCGACAATGGCGTCGCTGTCGAGATCAACTGCCGGCCGGAACGCCAGGACCCACCCGACGAGCTGCTGCGCCTGGCCGCCGAGGCCGGCTGCGCGTTCGCCATCGACACCGACGCGCACGCGCCGGGCCAGCTCGACTGGCTCGACAGCGGCTGCCGGAGGGCCGAGATGTTCGGCATCCAGCCCGGCCGGGTGATCAACACCCGCCCCGCGGCCGAGCTGGCGTCCGGGACACCGCGGCGGGGAGGGGGCGGGCGGCGATGAGTGACCCCGTCACAGCGGCCTGGTCATGATTACCTGGAGGCATGGACAGGCCGGAGGCGGAGGTCCGGTTCGCTGACGAGCTGCTGCTGTTCCTCGCTCCCAGTCACCGGCGCGGGCGTGCCGCCTGTGACGGGACATCATCGCTTGGCCACGTGGTGGAGTCGCTCGGGGTACCGCTGCCCGAGGTGGGCAGCCTGGTTGTCAACGGACGGCCGGCCGCGCCCGGATACCGTCCCGGAGGTGGGGATGTCATCGAGGTGGGCGCCGTGCGCCGGCCTCAGCGGCTGCCGTCGGAGCGGTTCATCCTCGACGTCCACCTCGGGACGGTGGCGCGGCGGCTGCGGCTGGCCGGTGTCGATGCCGCCTACGTCAACGACATCGACGATGACACCCTGGTCGAGCAGGCAAACCATGGGCGGCGGGTCCTGCTGACCCAGGACCGTGGGTTGCTGTGCCGCAGGAAGCTCTGGCTTGGCGCCTATGTGCGCGGGGCGCGGCCGGACGAGCAGTTCCGCGATGTGCTCGACAGGTTCGCCCCGGCGCTGGCGCCGTGGACGCGGTGCACCGCGTGCAACGGGCTGCTGTCACCGGCGCGCAAGGCCGACGTCGAGCAGTTGCTGCTGCCTGGCACCCGGCGTACGTACCAGACGTTCTCACGCTGCGCAGCCTGTGGCCGTGTCTACTGGCGCGGTGCGCACAGCACGCGGCTCGAGGTCATGGTGGAATCGGCAATCCGCGCGGTCAGTGCCGCCGGTCACCGCCGGCGGCGGTAGGAACCAGCCCCCGCCCTTCGCGAGGCGGGACCGGGGACTCCGCCCGCTCGTCCCCCGCCCGGGTGGTGCCCATCTCGTCGGCGCGCACCAGCGTGACGCCGGCGAGGATGAAGGCGCCGCCCAGGAACTGCACGGCGGATGGCAGCTGACCGAGCAGCAGCCACGCGAACAAGATCGCGAACAGCACTTCGCTCATGCCGACGAACGAGGCGAGCTTGGCGCCGAGCCGTCGGGCGGCGCCGATGCCCGCGACGTAGGCCAGCGCCGCCGCCACCAGAGACAGCCCCAGGACCGGCACGACCCAGCTGACCCGGTGGCCGATGAAGTCGACCTTGCCGGTGGTGGCGGTCAGGGGCAGCACACCGGCCCAGCAAAGCGCGGCGAGGGCGGCGGCGCCGACGCACATCCCGGCCCACGCCATGACCACCGGTGGCAGTGGCTCCTCATCCACGCCCGCGCCGAGCAGAAAGTAGATCGCGAGGCCCACGGCGGCCAGCAGCCCCCACATCACTCCGATCGGGTCGATCTGGGCCGATCCGCCGAGGTCGAGTACCATCACCAGCCCGGCGACCGCCGCGACCGCGCCGACGACCGTGAGCCGTCGCGGGCGCTGACCGTGACGCAGCCACAGCCAGCCGACCACGATGACCGCGGCCAGGTACTCCAGCAGCAGGGCGACGCCGACCGGCATCCGCTCGATGGCGTTGAAGTAGAACAGCTGGCAGCCCGCGACCGCGACCAGCCCGTACGCGGCCGCCCTGCCCACTCCCCGGCGCAGCAGCGACCACCGGCCGCGCAGCTGGAGCACAGCGGGGACCGTGAGCACGAGCGCCGCCACGGCGATCCGGGTGATCACTGCGGCGGCCGGGCTCCACCCGGCGCCGATCAGCGACGAGGCAAAAGCCCCCGAGGTCCCGAAGGTCGCCGCCGACAGCACGGCGAGAGTCAGGCCGGCCCGGCTTCCCGCTGTGGTCACCATCCGCTCCTGTAAGTGGTAAAAGCTGTATTAGAGGATTACACTGACGACGGTAGCCGAGGCGCGTGAAAGGAGTCAAGGTGATTTTTGCCCATGACACCGAAGTGGCGCTCAACGCCGCCGCCGCCCTGGTCAACACCGGCCGCGGCGGCACCGAGCAGCTGCCCGACGCGGCCTCACTCGACCGGTTCGCTACGGCATGGGGGTGGACCGGCGAGCGCACCCACGACCAGGCCGAACTCGACGCCGTCCGCCAGCTGCGCCCCCGGCTGGCGCAGCTGTGGGACATGAACACCGATGCCGCCGCGGAGCTCGTCAACACCCTGCTGCGCGACGCTCATGCCCTTCCGCAGCTGGTGAAGCACGACAGCTGGGACTACCACCTGCACGCCACGCCCCCCGACGCACCGCTCGCCGACCGGATGGCGGTGGAGGCGGCGATGGCGTTTGCCGACGTCATCCGGACCCAGCAACTGGACCGGCTGCGGGTGTGCGCCGCGGACGACTGCGACAGCGTTCACGTCGACCTGTCCAAGAACCGGTCCCGGCGGTTTTGCAGCACGCTGTGCGCGAACCGCACCAACGTCGCCGCCTACCGGACGCGCCAGGCCGCCCGCGCGGCCCGGCCCTGAGTACACCCCACCGGCGCGGTGAGCCCGGGCAACGCCTCACCGGGTCGCGGTGAGCCCGGCCGGACGGCGCCGGCCGGGGCTATCGTTCTGCGGCTCTGTCGAGGACCGGTTTGACGTCGAGGACCGGCGTGCCGTCGAGCGCCTCGAGGTCGCTCACAAGAATCCGCAGGCCATCGACGGCGAGGATCTGGACACGGTGAAGACCGATCGGGTTGGGTCGGTCGGGCGAGCGGGTGCTGAAGACGCCCAGCAGCGGACTGTCCGGGTCGTCCCGTGGGTGGGTGGTCAGAACGTCACGGCTGGCGCGGTCAAGCCAGCTGACCACGATGATGTGCTCGCCGGCGCGCAGGTCGCCAACGGCCTCGGCCACGCTGGGCTCGAACACGAGCCAGGCCGACGGCGCACCCTCGTCACCCTGCCTGGGCGCTTGTGCCGGCTCGAGCAGCGGCGACTTGACCCACCCGACCGGCATCACCTCGTACCGATCGCTCATCACGCCTCACCTCGCACAGAATGTCAGCCGCGCAGGGCCGCCAGGCGGGCTGGCGGATGCGCCCGGGATCTGGTGATCATCCGCTCCCCGGCACGCCCGGGCTTGCCGGGAAGTCCGTGCTCGGCCCGGGGGGCGCCGGTTTGGTGGCATGGCCCTGGCTGGACGTGTCCGGGCTGGACGTGTCCGGGCTGGACGGAGGAGTGCCGGCCTGGCCGCTGCTCGACGTGCTGGTATTGGACGGGGCCACGCTTGCCTGGCCCGGGCTGGACGTGTCCGGGCTGGACGTGCTGGGGCTGGGGGTGGTCGGGCTCGGGCTCGGGCTGGAGGTTTCCGGGCCCGGGCTCGGCGTGCTGGAGCTGGGAACGCTGGAGGTGGGGGCGGGCGGGCTAGGGCTCGTCGGTTCCGGGGTCGTCCGTTTCGGGCTGCTGGCCGGGCTTCCGCAGTCGGTCGGGCCGGCGCTGGCCCCGCTCGCGCTGGCCCCGCTGGCGGTGCCCCCGCTTGGGCTGGTGGCCCGGCTCGCGCCGGTCCGGCCCGGGCTGGCGGACGGGCTGGTGCCGGA